>PQAL01000037.1 GCA_003105035.1 Anaerolineales bacterium
GGCCGCAATGGAGCGCAGCGGAATTGCCGTCCGGTGAAGCGCCATGTTCGCCCATGTTTATGGGCTTGTTACTTTTTTATCAAATACTCGGCCACAGCTTGATAGGCGGGTAACGAGGTTGGGTCAATCTGCGCATTCTTCGCCGTGGGAAAAGACGCAAAACGCACAATAACCATTTGCGCAGTGGGATCGACGTAAATGGTTTGTCCATGAACACCACGTGCAGCAAAAGCACCATGCGTATTATGGAACACCCACCACATGCTACGGTAACTTCCGCCCTTAATCGCATTGTAGCCGGCCTTGGCAAAGGCTTTCTTATCGCCACCGGCGCGGATGTTCTCAACAACCTCATTCGGGAATAATCGTTGCTCATTGATCTTGCCGCCGTCTAGCATTAGAAGCCCAAGGCGTCCCAAATCTCGCATGCCAGCACTTAGTCCGCCGCCCGCAAAAGGTGTTCCTTTGGCGTCCACGGTCATATATCCATCCTGCTCCGCGCCCATTTTGGTCCAGATACGTTCCGACAGCAGGTGCGCAAGATCCTTGCCTGTGACTCTCGATATAATCCAACCAAGTGCGTCCGTGTTTATGGTCCTGTACCCGAAGGCCTCACCGTGGACGCCGTCCTGCTTGACGGTTTGTAGATATTCAAAATAGCCGTTTGGGCCCTTATAGCCCTTTGGTTTCGGTAACGGGCTCGCGGCCTTTGAATAAACCCAGATATCTGCCTTTGAATCGGAGTAGTTCTCACTGTGGTTAAGCGCCGTGGTCATGTCCATGACTTGGCGCACTATTGCGCTGCCGAATGCGCTGTTCTTAAGTTCCGGGATGATTGAGGAGACTTTCGCTGTATCGTCAAGCAGCCCCTCAACAACGAGGATCTCCGCCAGAAGTCCCGTCAGGGACTTCGTCATCGACATCGCAGCGTGCTTGCCCTTCTCGTGGAGACAACCAAAGTACTTTTCGTAAACAACCCGACCCCTGTGAATGATGAGCATGCCATCGGTGTAGTTGGCCGAAAGCGACTCCTTCCATGTCATCGGTTTGTCACCACCAAGTGGCGTGAAGCGCACGGTATCAATGCCTTCATCGATTGCGTACACCAACGGTACCGGTGAGCCGATACCACGATTCACTTCCTTTGTGGGCATCAGTTCCCGAATGTGGCATACCGTCCAACGCAATTTCGGGAAGCTAAAAAAATCGGATTCCGGCTGCATGATCAGGTTTTCAGGAGGCGGGGGGAAGCCCGTCATCCAACCCATCTTCCCTGGGTCTGAATTCTCAGCGCTCAACGGGGTAGCCGATTGCGTTGCGGAATGCTTGTGACCGCCAAACAAGGCCAGCATACCTAAAAACGTTACGAGTGCACTGCGTACTGAGTCCGGCATGGCTATTCCTCCGTGCGGGCTATAGGAGTACCTAGTCGGCAAAGGGCAAACTAGAGCATAACACGCCATCTTGTGGGATATTAACTTATGCAAAGTACTATTATTTTATCTGATATTCGCCAGGATGGTATCCAGTATCTCATCATGGCAAGACTGCTCCAACCCCGGTGTCTTGAGTTCTTCGACCAATTCCCGGAGTATGTTTTGTTGAGTCAGTTCCAGCCCACTCATAGGTAATTTCTCAGAACCGGGATCCAGGGTTGCTATGCCCTGGTAATAATCCTGGCGGAGTAAGGGATCTGATACCTCAGCGCAAATCATCTCGTATCAAGATGCTCATGACCCAGGTAACGTTGTAGTGAAGACACTGGCATACCAGAAGCCAACATCTGGCTGGCAAAGGTGTGCCAGAGACGTTGGGCTGTCACGTGTTCACCACAATGGCGAGAATAATGTACAACCCGATTTATTGGGTCTTGTTTAAGGTGCTCTTGATATATACAATAGAACCGTCAAAATGCTGATTTTTTACCATGCTAGGCAGCCCTGGTTGCAAATGGTATGAAGGAGGAAGAGCAAATCCAACCCTGTCCTGGGGTGAACATTCATCCCTTATGTGGGTGATGGATCACCTTCATTCACATCCCCAGCCAATAGAATAAATTTCGTTCTTTGGTATGGTTTTTGGAGCCCTTATTTCATCATTTCTGCCAAATTGGCCAGCATCTGGTTCTCTCGAACGAGACGAACAAAGCCAGAACTTGGGTATTCCACGTCTAGAATCACGTAAATAGTAAGCACGGTGATGGCTGCAAAGGCAATCATGTAGATGTATCGTGGATGTTCGACGGCACTAGCACTATAGCCTGCAATCCCGGCACAAGTCAGTGCCAACACTGACAACACAACCCATATAATGACTGGCGGGTGCGTCTGTATGGCAATCGACCGTGTTGTTACAATATCGATCATTTCATTAAGTGCAGGTAGCAGTAACAAGCGTGCAGCCTGGTACTCAGCTTCCCTACTTCCAACAACTGCCTGGTTCCAGATCTCGTCTTGCAGCGCCATAGTCCGGGTGATCTCTTCAGTCGCAGCCGGGATATCCTTAATGACTTTGTTGAATGCCACACGAGAAGCTAGGTACTCCCGGAAACTCTCTCGCAGGCCTGGCTGAACTTCTGGCGGTAACAGGTCCAATCGAAGATAAGCCGTGCCGATGGCATTGGACTCCTGGACAATCAACTGGCGCCTTGCATCGAGCCGCGAGAAAGCTCCATTAAAGGTAAAAGCAAGCATAAGTCCCAGTAGGGCAAAGATTGCCCCGGTGAGAGCTCCACTCCCCTCTGTCGCCACACCCGTTTCAACAGATCGCCATCGACCTAGCCGGTAGGCAAGGTAGGCAACAAGCAACATACCAAGGAAGAGAACTACACATCCGATCACAGAAATGAGCGTATAATTCATCTGTGCAACCTCATTAAGTCAACAGCTTCTAGTGCAGTGGTAACGAATGCGTCGATGGGGCAACAATGTATACCAGGCATACTCGTGTCCGCTGTCCACTGGCCGAATATATGTCCTGGATTCCATGTTTCCATAATTTTACTCTCATTCCCTCCAATCAGATGATCTTGATTGACGAGACTTACTCAAGTATAGATAGATTTCATCATTTTCGATCATTGTTCAACGACCAATCTCACCAATCCGGTTGTATGAGATAGTTTTTCCCGATCCACTTAAATGCTAAATACGGCTGGAGCATGTGAAGATGCATTTTATCCAGACAAACTATGCTCATAGATCTCTCGATATGGATACCTTTCTGGGAGCTTCATCACCACGGTCCTCGCGGTTCTGATGATCTTCCCCGCCAGGAAGATGTACTTCAAACGGAAGGTCTTGATCTGCTGCCGGTATTCCACTGCCGTTATGCAGTCAAGCTTGAACAGCTCATGTTTACGAGCATAAAATTGAGCCGCCGGAAAGATAGCCAAGTCAGATGCAGAAATAACTTTTTGTTGTGGATTAAATACCGATTTTCCGGATTTGATCTGTTCGTAAAGGTGAAGGGTAGAGATAGACGGCTCAACTCCTAGCTCTTTTTGTAGACGAGAACAGCATATTTCGAATTGGGATAAGGCTTTGCTGCGCTGGTTGTTCAGTGCAAAAATACGCATCAGTTGTTGGTGAGCTTCTTCTTGCCATGGTTCGAGCTCAATTTGATGCTGAATGTAGGATATGGCTGCCTGGTAATCACCTTGCTCTTCGTAATGAGCAATTAGATAACGCAGACCATGCAACACCTGCTCATGGAACTGCCCCCGTTTTTGCAATATCCACTCCTCAAATAGCGAACTGCCAATATTGGGGAAGCCTTCTAGGAAAGGACCACGATATAGGCCGATAGCATATTCCAAGGATTGGATCAGAGAAGACGGGGATGAGTTTGATTTGAAAACGTCTGCCGACAATCTCTGGTTAAATTCCTCAATATCCAGCCAGTGATCGCATTGAACATTAAATTGAATCGTTTCTCGAGATATTTTTAGAAATGGAGGGTGGGCAGAATCATCTTGAATTGCCCTGCGTGAGCTGGAAAGGGCAGACCGCAGATTGGTTAGAGCAGAATCCTGCGAATACTCCGGCCATAATAATCCCGCCAAAGCGTCTCGGCTATGAGGGAAAAAAGCTTCGCACGCCAGGAATACCAGCAAGGCTTTCGCTTTATTCGTTGCAAAAGAAAGAACAATCCCATCCTTAAGATAGGCCTGAAACCCTCCTAACAGGAAAAGATTAAGGTCAGCCATCCCCCCTTTATCCTAGCACTTCCCTATATTTATTAGATTATAGCCAAATTTCTTCCAGCTTTACAATCCATTTAACGATATTTTCACGGTTTTTATACACCCGCTTGCTATAATAATTTTAAATAGTTCGCCATAGGAGGATAACAATGAAAAAATGGGTTGTCTTTATCATCGTTTTTGTATTGCTAGTAAGTGTTGTGACCAATGTCTCAGCGGATCCAGGAAACGGGACGAATGCCTATACCATGCCAGCCAAGTGCGGTGGCGGCGAGATAACAGTCCAAATCTTGAACGACAGTTCACAGGCAAGCTTTCGTGTAGGTATCAAGGGTAGCGTCGGCATATTGAAAGCGATCTACATCATGATTGGCCCAAATTGGATTCCTATCTACAGCGTTCCTGGTACCGGGGTGTATGAACGTACAACAACTTGTGTGTGGGAAGAGGGCGGTTACACGTTTAAATCCGAGGTGCTTATTCCACACGACTAAAGGAAACACACCCAAAATAGAGCTCACTCAGCAAGAGTTGCGTGAGCTCAGATAATTTTCTTTTTTCAACCTGATTATTTACTCTTTATTAGCCTTCTCTTTTATGAGGAGTGGGGCGGATTCGAATCCGGGTTTCCTTGCGGTAACACACCCCTTGCGGGTGCTTACGATGAGGTAACCGAAGCATCGTGTAGCAGAGAGGAACCCGTACCCCTGTGCCCGCCTGTACAATCTTGGAGCGGAAGCGATGGTATGGAGTCACCGTCACCTGCCTTTAAGCGGTGCTGCATGCGGTGGACTCGATTCCCTGTAACCTTGTTGTTCGATATGTGTTAATTTGTTAATTGCTAAATGTTGATAGCTCCTTTTCAGGAGAGAGGGTGGAGATGCACTCGGCAGCCGATAAGTCCCCATGATACTATTCACTGCACACATCACCGGACGTAATTAACCTTGTAATAGAACTCTAAAAATGCAGAAGCCGTGCAGCCATAAGGTTCTGTTCATCCATGCCAATCTTGCTTTTTACTAGCTTACCTATCGTTTTATTTGCTCATCTACTCTTGTTAAGATGTTTTGGGAAATGGGGAGGGTGACCTTGATTTCTGTCACTGTTTCTCCCCCATCTTCTTGCTGTCAAATACTCACATATATTTAGTAGACAATTAATATCCGGTTTATATAATTATCATATTATCAAAGGATATCCACGTTGGAGGTCAATTGGTGACAAACAAAAAAGTGCACGTATTTCGATCAGGCGAAGGAAACATAAATACCACCCAAACCGTCGGGATGCAACGAGAGGAGCTGATTAAGTCAACAAATTCATGGGTTGGCTTCGTGAAAACTGAACCAAAATTCACCTCAGGCTGGCATCATCATGGTAACTATGATACTTATGTATACGTTATTTCAGGTGAGCTTAAGCTGGAATTCGGTGAAGCTGGAGAGGAAAGCTGTGTGGCAAAAGCAGGGGAAGTGGCTCATATTCCCAAAGACACGATTCATCGTGAATCAAATCCAAGTAATGAGGAACAAGTTTTGTTCGGTGTACGCCTTGGTGAGGGCCTGCCTGTATTTAATGTCGATGGCCCAACCAGATAATTATATTGATGTAAGGCATATGTAATGGACAAGAGCGAAACGATAAAAGGTTGCATTAATAGGCATTACATCATCGGAGTTAGCCATACGATAGAACGTCGGCATCCACAATTCTCAAGGCCAATACCAGATAAAGCACTTTACAGATGAACATAGATCTAAGATTGCGGTCTTTCCCAAGCTGACTGGATATGAGTCAATTGTCAGCGACGGAGTGGAGCCTATCACTGAGTACCCTTTGAGTGGATGAGGTTCGAACTCAGGTCCCAATCTGAGATAACCACACACCTAGGTTCACGTTCTAGTTATTTAACGTTCAAACCTTCCAAGGGGAACTTTCTACCGCATTCAGCTGAGAGGGTGGGATCCCGCTCAGCGGAGCGTAAAGTCAAATAAACCTTCCGGCTCTCGATTTGGATAAGAACCAATTTCAAAGAAAAGTATCTCCCACTTGGTTGTAGTCCATGCCTAAAACTACTTATTAAAATATTTTGGGTTTTGACTTTAAGCCCCATCTTCATTTTCCGTACTCTTCTACTCTTGTCAAGATGTTGTGGGACGTCGGGAGGGCGATTTTGACTTCCGTCACTGTATGTCCCATATCTTCCCCTATGTCACAAGTGTTCATTTCTGTACCTAGTTCAATGATTCAATAGCACTGCCCGGCGTCAGCGCGCAATCCATCCAATAGCTTCAATAGAATAACAAAATATGGATTCACATTCATCCAGAGGATGCGTTTTGATCCTACATCACAGCCGGGCCAGCTGCCATGACTCGCATAACCCCGTCTTTATACCCGCCGGAAGCCAGGGTGGCCAATATCACCGCACCCACTTTTACCAAATCCTGGCGAATGATGTCCGGTGTAAAAGGGGGTTCGCCCGTCACACTGATGTTGATAATGAGGGATTTCGAGGCCATTTTTCTCAGTCAACTCCTTGGAATCGCCTATAATTGATCTATGTCCGCTCAGATCTTAGCCACCAAACTTTATATCCCCCCACCTCGGTCTAAAATTGTCCTGCGACCGCGCCTGATCGAGCGGCTGAACGAGGGCTTACAGTGCAAGCTGACCCTAATCTCTGCCCCTGCCGGCTTTGGTAAAACCACGCTAATCAGCGAATGGCTTGCCGGTAGCAAGCGACCAGTTGCCTGGCTATCGCTGGATGAGGGTGATAGCGATCCCACTCGTTTTTTAACGTACCTCGTGGCTGCGTTGCAGACGATTGCGGCGAATATTGGGAAAGGGGTGTTGGTAATTCTCCAGTCCCCTCAGCCACCATCAACCGAATCTATTCTGACGATCCTGCTCAACGAAATTACCACCATTTCTGACAATTTCATCCTAGTGCTGGATGATTACCATGTGATAGATTCCCAACAAGTAGATTTCGCCCTTGCCTTCCTGGTAGAGCATCTACCCCCACAGATGCACTTGGTCATTACCGGCCGTGAGGATCCACATCTCCCCCTGGCCCGGTTGCGCGCCCGAGGTCAATTGACGGAGCTGCGTGCCGCCGAATTGCGTTTTACCCCCTCTGAAGCCGCCGAATTTCTCAACCAGGTAATGGGTCTGAACCTCGCGGTGGAAGACATCGCTACGCTCGAAACTCGCACCGAGGGTTGGATCGCAGGTCTTCAGTTGGCCGCACTCTCCATCCAAGGACAGGGAGATTTGGATGCTGCAGATTTCATCAAATCGTTCACCGGCAGCAATCGTTTCGTACTGGATTATTTGATTGAAGAAGTCCTGGAACGGCAGCCCGAAAATATCCAAACATTCCTGCTGCACACGTCTATCCTAGACCGTATGTGCGGTCCGCTGTGTGACGCTGTTTTAATATCTTCCTCTGCTTCAGGGCAGGAAACCCTGGAATATCTCGAACGCACTAACCTGTTCATCGTGCCGCTGGATAGCGAGCGGCGCTGGTACCGCTATCACCATCTCTTTGGCGATTTGCTGCGCCAGCGCCTGGGAAAACCCAAAGAATTCGCCGAATTCCACCTGCGCGCCAGCCAGTGGCATGAAGAAAACGGCGACCTGGGCGCGGCGTTCTTCTATGCTATTGCAGCCGAGGATTATGGCCGGGCCGCGAGGTTGGCTGAAGCGGCTTGGCAGGGAATGGAGGAAAGTTTTCAGACGGCCGGTTGGCGAGGTTGGGTGAAGAAGCTGCCAGAAGAGATCATTCGCTCCCGACCTGTGCTGTGCGTCCAGCTTGGCTGGGCTTTTTCGCTTGCCGGGGAGCCGGAAACCAGCGAAATTCACCTGCAAAACGCCGAGCAGGCCCTGGCTGGCGCAGTGGACAAGGCGGAACTCAAGCCCTTCCTGGGCAGTATTGCCCTGGTCCGCGCGTATAACGCCCAAACGCAGGGTAATTTCACCACAGCGATGAAATATGCCGAACAGGCCATCCAATTGATTCCCGAGAATGATTCCTACCGCCGCTCCCAGGCAGCTATGGCGTTGGAGTGCTGCCACTGGGCCAGTGGCAACCTGGAGTCGGCCATCCGAGCGATTGTTGATTGGATGGAAAGCATGACCCAGCTGGGCAATCACCTTTTCGTGGTCGCTAGCGCCTTTGGTGTAGCCGACCTGCTGGTAAGCATGGGGCGCCTAAGCGAGGCTGAGCGCACCTATCTGGATGCTTTGCAGCTTGCCGCCCGACACGGCCCAGAGGCCGAGCAAATTACTGCCCACCATCATCTCGGCTTGTCCATGATCTACCATCAGCGGGAAGAAGACACTCTTGCTGCTCATCACTTGAAACGAGCCGCCGAATTGGGTTTGCATACCACCCTAGCGGATTGGCATTACCGCTGGGCTGTGGCCCAGGCTCAATTGAAAGATGCAGCAGGCGATCTGGAATCCGCCCTCGTCATGCTCGACGAGGCCAAACGGGTCTATATCCAAACTGTTGTGCCTGACCTACACCCCATTGCGGCCATGAAAGCGCGCATCTATCTCAAACAGGGACAGCACGATAAGGCCCGGGCGTGGGCAGCAGAACGCGGGCTTTCGCTGGCAGATGAAGTCAGCTACTTGCATGAGTTCGAGCACCTCACCCTGGCCCGGCTGGAAATCGCCAACCCACTGGTCAACTCCCTGCTCTCACGCCTGTTGCAAGCTGCTGAAGAGCAAAAGCGGTGGGGCAGCACGCTCGACATCCTGATGGCGCAGGTGTTGGCCCACGAAGCGCAGGGTAATCGCCCCCAGGCTCTCGCCGGACTGGAACGCGCCCTGGCGTTGGCCGAGCCGGAAGGCTATGTCCGCCTCTTTGTGGACAATGGCGAGCCAATGCGATTGCTGCTGTTGGATTTCCGAACCCGGATTGAAAAACAACCAGGTGGCCGAAGCCATCCACTCCGGGATTATGTAGAAGTACTCTTATTTGCCTTTGAGAAACCAGCAGAGAAGCAATCTATAGCCAGCCGTAGATATTCCGGACTCTTAGAGCCTTTGAGCGAGCGCGAACTGGAAGTGCTCAAACTGCTCCGAAGCGAATTAAGCGGTCCAGAAATTGCCCGACAACTGATCGTGTCGCTCAACACGCTCCACACCCACACCAATAACATTTACAATAAGCTGGGGGTCAACAATCGCCGGGCAGCCGTCCGCCGCGCAGAGGAACTCGATTTGTTATAGCGGATACACAATCATCACTCTGCCCTGGCAGGTGGTTCGAGCCACCTGCCAGGGCTTTTTATTTCAATCACAACCTCCAAATAAATAAATCACCACATCAATCAACACATATAGTGATGACGCCTCACCAAATTGAGCAGTATCCTTTGGGCAGATAAACAACGAAAGGAAAAACACCCTACACATGATGAGTGACAAACAAACATACGACGAAAAACATAACCAACCACAGCGCTACGAGATCCGCCTCAAGGGACACCTGGATGACCGGTGGGCTGAATGGTTTGAGGGCCTGACCATCACGCTGGAAGAGAACGGCGACACGTTTTTAACCGGTCCGGTGGTCGATCAGGCCGCGTTRCATGGCTTGCTCAAAAAAGTGCGTGATTTGGGGATCCCGCTGCTTTCAGTAAATCTCGTTCAATCTCAACCCAAAAAGGAGTAGAAAAAATGAAAGCGATTGTATACACAAAGTACGGCTCGGCCGATGTCCTGCATCTCCAGGAGGTGGAAAAGCCCACCCCAAAAGACAATGAAGTGCTGATCAAAGTTCATGCCTCAACTGTCACTGCTGGAGACTGCAACGCACGCGGTTTTGTCTTTGTCCCGCCTGGCTTTGGTTTCCTGTCACGCGTAATGTTTGGCCTTCGGAAACCCAAGCAACCTATCCTCGGAACGGAATTGTCGGGCGAAATTGTCCAAGTTGGCAAGGATGTCAAACTGTTCAAGCAGGGTGATCAGATCTTTGGTATAAGTGAAAAATTTGGCGCATACGCCGAATACGCCTGCATGGCTGAAGACGCCAGCCTGGTCATGAAACCAGCTAATTTGACTTGCTCAGAAGCCGCTGCAATTCCATTTGGTGCCAACACCGCACTCTATTTTTTGAGAGATATGGCAAAACTTCAATCCGGGCAGAAGGTTCTGATTATTGGTGCTTCGGGTTGTACCGGTGTTTATGCTGTCCAGCTCGCCAAATACTATGGAGCTGAAGTTATTGGCGTGTGCAGTACGAGGAACCTGGAAATGGTACTTTCACTTGGGGCAGACCATGCAATCGATTACACGAAAGAAGATTTCACCCAGAACGGCGAGATATATGATGTTATTTTTGATATGGTCCCAGGCAAGTCTTCGTTTTCACGCTACAAATCGTCCCTTAAACCCAACGGGCTATATCTAGCCGGGGCAGGTGGTTTGGAGTCATTGGCTCAAATGGCCTGGACTACGCTGACCGGCGGCAAGAAAGTGATCGCTGGGATGGCGCCCGACCGTGTAGAAGACTTGGTTTTCCTCAAAGAGCTGCTTGAGACCGGGAAACTCAAACCGGTGATTGACCGGCGCTATCCCTTGGAGCAGACCGCCGAGGCGCACCGCTACGCAGATACGGGACGTAAACGCGGCAGTGTGGTCATTACGATCGCGAAACAGGAGGGCTCATCTCATGGATAAAAAAATTATCCTATCCGCAACCTGGGTGGTCGTCACGCTAATTTATCTGTATGGTGATGTCTTGCGCATCTACTATGGAGGCGACAAGGCAAAAATGTTGGCTGGCATGAATTTAAACCAGTTCGTTTGGCTGGGAATCGCGGTTTTGATGTTGACGCCCATCCTGATGGTTTTCCTGACCCTAGTATTGCCGCAACCTGCGAGTCGCTGGGCGAATATCATCGTGGCCGCCTTCTTTTTCCTGTTCAACCTGGTTGGCTTGCCCACCTATCCACCGTTATTTGACAAATTCCTGCTGGCGGTCAGCATGGGATTCAATGTGGTCACGATCTGGTATGCGTGGAATTGGAGCTAACATCTTGGAGTTTGCTAAGCAGTATGGCTGACTACCCTACGCAGGGATCGATTCTTCAAAATCTAGAACAACAGAAGGATGGAAAGAATGAAAAGGATCTTTATAATCACAATTATTTTGATGGCGATAACAGCCTGCACAGGATTACAGTCGCAGGAACCTGAACTTACCGCGACGGACATTCCTCAGGTGAATATGCCCAATCCTGCCTCGGTCTATTGCGAGCAGAATGGGAATAAACTTGAGATTCAAACGGCTTCCGATGGTAGCCAAAGTGGAATATGTATTTTTCCAGATGGCAGCACCTGTGAAGAGTGGGCTTACTTCCGGGGAGAGTGTGGTCCCGCAGCACAAGTTAGCCCAAATCCTCCTACGACTGTTGAGGCAACCTCAGAAGCAGGTGGCGGCGGTCCAGTAGAAAACGCCTCAGGCGGTTATATTCCACCCGGTACTACGGAAGAGTTAGCCGATTGGTGGGGCGTCATCAAGGGTAATGCACCAGGTGCAGAGTTTGATGACTGCTTCGAGCGGCAAGATCTCGGGCAGATCATCTATTTTGGCATCGATTCTAGAGACCCAGCAATTGAATCCCAGATTGTAGCGCTGCGCGACAGCGGGAAGATCGTCCATCTTTATGGCACCCTAGTAAGCAATGTGCCTGATTGTAACGGTTCTCAGGTCCAGGTGGATCGCATCGAAGTTGAAGAGTAACGATCGACACATCCTGAGTAATCAGCCATCCCGTTGGCTGATTACTCTCGATCTACTATAAGGGTTGACTATGAACCTGCTGGTTAAGATATTGGTGATGTTTGGAAGCTGTGCTTCCATCGGTTTTGGAATATGGCACTTTTTTGTTCCCAAATCATGAAATTGGTACTCATATATTGATAGCAATTCAACAGAGTTGGTCGCCGCTGTAGATAGAGCAAGGTTTTTTCTGTAATTTTTTATTACGCCTTTATAAGTAATCTATAAGTACTGAAGAATAACCCAAAAACCAACCGTGGAAAATCAAATAAGATGATGCTGCCCATTATTCCGCAAGCACTAATATATATACTCTTATGACTCATTCTCTTTTTGGGAGTTTTTATTCTTGTAAATTGTTCTAAAAAGATCGTAGATCGAAATACATCAATGGACGGGACATTTGTCCCTCTCCACGCGGGACACATGCCCATCGACTATTACCAAAAAATAAAATACAATCTTTTTAAACGACAACAGATAGAATAATAAGAAAACCCCTCTCCAATAGGAGAAGGGCTAGTTTAGTTTACAAGCTGCGGAGAGGGTGGGTATGCACTCAGCGGAGCGTAAAGTCAACCGAGCCTTTCGGCTCTCGATCTGTTGAAAAACGGATGTGGAAGTGCTAAGATTTACCCTGTTGTGCACCTTCCACACGAGATCGCTTAGAAGCTGCTTAAAGATCTCACTTCTTACAAGCTTACCTATCATTGTATATGCTCCTCGGCGATTGTCAAGGTATTGTGGGACATCGGGAGCAGGATTTCGACACTGGTGCTTAACTATCTGGAGTCTACCAGTATGTCACTAATGTTCATTTCCATTACTTTACGCTCTATCCAATAACGCCTTTCGTTGTCCAGGCGCAATCCGTCCAGGATCGAAAAAGCGGCTCGTAATCCGAACTCTGCAGAAAACCAAATATCCGGAAGTGATAATTCTTCTCGACTACCACACGTGCGCCTAGGTTGCCCTTCGGCACCCGGATTGTGACGATATCGACCGCATCCTGGACTTCGTTGAGCGGCTTCTGTGGCAGGTCTGGGTCACGGTAGCAAGCCAGTCGGAAGAGCAGGTCATCGGCATACTTCCAGGTCCTGACGACAATCCCTTCTAGAACGACATCATTGATCATTGCAACCTCCATTGATGAGTGGTTAATATAAATTAGCCGGAACAATTCTCCAGCAGGAGTATCCCGGCCAACGTGTGAGCGGTATTCGAATACACCAATCAGAACGTGAGTATGACGCCTGAGCCCGGGGGGGTCGTGTTTCATTGCTCAGGCTATGGTAATCATACAAGATTACGGCTTCATAGTCGATTCGGAGATGGCTCGTCAATGGCGGGACACATGTCCCAATATTCCAAATACTTGTAATATTCCGAAATTTGTCTGTTCTAGCTTTATTTAGCCGATGAATGTTTTGTTTTATCTCAACTCTTCGATAGAAAAAAAATGAACAATATTTTCAGAAGCAGGATGAAATCCAACCCAATCGATTAGCAGTTGATGGCTGACATCACAAAAGCCATATCGCTTAGAATCACTGCTAATACTATCAGGACTCGAGCCCACGGGCTATTCAATACGATGGAGAAAATACCGGGGTAAAAAGGAAAAAATAGCGTCTATTAAGTCTAAAATGTGCCAAAATCACCGTATAACTCGCTGCTCTCCTTGCATGCTATTTCAGAATAACTGTACCCGAATTGGACACGCAGTGTACCCATTACGCATCCATTCATCGTTGGGATACCTGACCCCGATTGAGTTCGAGCTCGCCTATCGGCTCGCTCTCACTCAACCAATTTAGGGTACCCCCTAAGAATCCCTAAAAAAGTGTCCAGATAAATGGATCCATTAAACAATACCCCCGTGTAAATACTAAAACAGTTGTTTACTGCCATTTTTACCGGTATAAGTAAATCTTCCTGCAATATTGACATTTTTTGACATTTTCAATAGTGGAACAAGCCTCCTCATAACAATGTACGAATTATCGCTTTCCTACAACAAGAATGAGTCAATTGCTAGAAAGTATATAGTACTAAAACATTGATATCGAGTATCTATAAGGATCAAACATCATGGATATTTACATAAATCGATAATATCTGAATGATGATTGCGCCTGTCTCCGTACTGACACCCGGAAGAATGTAAAGCATACTGTTAGATAAAGTTCAAAAGTGAACACCTTTAAAGTTGAAAAGTGAACCATTGCTCCTTAACAACTGAATTAAAGTTCAAAAGTGAACTCGCAAACCTTGCAATGGATAGACCACAGAATGCACCATTTTCTGCTGCCACCAAAGCCGACATTCAAAAGTTTGATGATCAAGATCCGGCACCAGGTGAAGCTCGACATCTTCGCGCAGTGGTACTTTAGGTACTTCAATACTTTTGTTGAATACCGAAATTCGTCGATATCCATCCACGATGCGTGTATCACGCAAGCAAAATACATCTTTGAGTGAGGTGTATGGTTTGGGTAGTACAAAGGGGCGAAACAGGCTATTACCGAGTTGTTTGGCTTTGGCAAAACGGATGGCGGGGATTTCACCTGTGGTTGAATGCACCTGGTGGTTATTATAGCGGTCGATTTCTTCCTTCAAGACGCTACGGACCTCCTCCAGGCTAGTCAGCTTCTCCAGAGCACAGGTTCGGACAATGCGATCCTGTAACCAACGGTAAGGTCTTTCTACCTTGCCTTTGGCTTGAGGAGATAGGGCATAAGTGACCTGGACACCCATGATGCGCATCACCTGGCGCCATTGGGGATCGACATCATCAGTTTCCAGGACATGATTGCGCCAAAAGCTATCTCGATTCTGGATAAAGCGAAAGACACGCAGGTTATCCACATAGTAACTCAAAGGAACCCCGTAGGTCTGCATCAGGCGCTGAGCTGCTTGAATATGGCTCCAGGAAGTCTCTTGCGGGAAGAAATCCGCGAACAAGAGCTTGCGACTGTAGTCGTCAATGGAGGTGATCAAAGTCCATTTCTCCTGAGCATAAGGTGACCACAGGTGCAAGGAGGCATCGTGCTGAACCAGAGCCCCAATCGCCGTGGTTATCACTTCACGATCGTGAATCTTTACCTTGTGCCGGGGCTTATAACAATTCAAGCGTTTGGCTCGTTCGATGATAGTCGGTACCGATATCCTGATGTCCTTTTTGCGAAGTCGATCGCGTAGAGCTGAGTAGTTGTACTCGTCGATGGGCAAACGGGGATCCTCAATCAGGTCTTTATCGCGGCGCAATTCCTGCTCGATCTCCATTTCGACCTGCTCTGACAGCTTAGGAGAACCGGTACGAAGGTAAGCAATGGAGAAGGTCTCTGGGTTAAGACGATATGCCTTCAACAGGGTAAAAAAACGGGTTTTACTCACTCCAATAATTTCTTCTATCTCCATGCGTGTCATCAGGCCTTCACAAAAGCGCTTGAATAATAATCGGATCTGTTCGTCGGTGAATCGTTTGTGTAACTGGGTCATCGCATCCTCTTTTTGGTGAGAAATCTACCATGACCAGTTCACTTTTCAGCTTTAAATACTCAGTTGAAGCGCTTTACCATGAGTTCACTTTTCAGCCTTAAACAGTTCACTTTTGAAGTTTAAATGACACAAATGTAAAGCATACTTGACAAATAATAGAATTTCTGTATAATGATGTAAAGTGTACTTTACATAGGAGAGAATGAATGGGAGAAGATGTATTTACCCGTATTCGCGATTTTCGTGTGCACCGTGGGCTGACACAGGATGAGCTGGCACAAGCCGTGGGTGTATCCCGACAGAGCATCATCTCGATTGAGCGCGGCCGTTACACTCCTAGCCTGTTCTTAGCGCTACGCTTTGCTCAATTCTTCCAGTGTTCAACCGATGAACTTTTCAAGCTTAATCAGGAGGATCACTATGTTAAATAACCTGTTTTCCAATTGGTTTGGGATGGACGAACGCTTCATCATGCACCGCTATATCTCCACCCGCTGGTCGGTGATTGTGGGAGTGGTTTTAATGGCTGCCTGGGTGAATTATGAATTCATAGCCAATGATACGCTGCGAATCGACCTGCTGGTTTTCCTGGGAGCAATGCTTGTCACCAAGATGGCAGTCATGATCTACTACCGGCTGACGCACTGATTAGCAAGCTGCGGTATTTTGTACCTATTGGCATCACCCCGCCTAGGAGGAAGGTATGGTCCAAAAAAGAAAAAACTACCTACCACAGGAATATATCCATATTGGGATGGCATTTTTCTTGTTGGGAATAGTCCTATCCATGGTAGCAGAAGACAGGATGATTGGGACTGTCTTTGCGAAGATGATCTCAGATCAAATATTATTAGCTGGCATCCAAGGCGCTTCAGCTGGCTTCTCGATCCCCATTTTTTGCGTCTCGATCTATTTCAACCTGCGCGGCTTGTTGATGCTTCGACGTCATTAATATATATTTGCTTTACAGAAGCAGCGGTAATTCGCTCTGATGAATTTGGACTATCCATATCGTCGTATAGAAAACCATCATGCAACCAGACGGAAAGTCAACCTAGCAAGAGCAGCTTGGGTAATTGCAGCGCAAACTGCGGGAATTGGAGCATCAGAAGAAATAGGAGCGCATTATACACCAGCAGGAACACCAGGCTCGTGAGAAACAGCAGGAATGTAAATGGCTACTACCATAAAAAATCAATTGCTTAATCTTATAAATGCCCAGAATGACAATTAACTTTACGATGGGTATTAACCAGTCCGCTAGAATGGTTTGAAACTACCTTATACAGGCGTGTAAATCAAAAGTTCAGCAAAGTATCCTTGTGGTAATTGAACACGCCTCGATGGTTAACTTTATGATTAATCACTATGGAGGCACTTATATGAAAATCCGACCGTTCATTTTCATCATATTGGTTGGAATCCTGCTGATCACCTCTTGTGCTGCTTTTGATCGGGAGGTATCTACTCCCTTTGTATCTTCTACGGTAGCTGCTTCACCAACACCTGGAATTACACCGTTGCCAACCACAACGTCCATCCCGTCTACATCTGGGTGTGAGTACTTGTGCTACAGTCTTCTTTTTGATAGTCCACACCTGCATTCGAATGATCTGTTTGATAAATTTCTGTGACATCGTGGCCCTCCTTTTCTTGCTGCCCAACATCTGGCATTTCAGCGATATGGCCGATTGTGCAAGATTGAATCCGTTATAATTCTCCCTTCGTCTAAGGCTCTAAGCCGAAGACTAAATCCGCTGCAACCGGAGGTTGGGAGGCTCGCAATGTCTGAGCCCACATTCCACTCATTCCTTTGGCTTGACATAAAAGCGATGCATACAGCAAGATTTTCCTTGCATCATTGTCCCCTCTAAATCAAGAACAATCTGAGGGTTGACCAGCTTCGTGAAGAGCACATCAGAACACACGGCAGCATAGCCATAGTCGCCAACTCCGGCATTCAAGAAAACTTCAGCTAAAAGGCATTCTGTTACCTTGACTTCAAAAATCTCCTCAATGCTTTTCCCCACCTCCCAGGTCAAAACATCCAATAAGTCTTGGTTTTCAGGATTAGCAGGATCATAGATTTCCTTGAACAAGGATAAGTCATTCTTCCCTTTTGCTTTGACAATTTCTTCAGCAAATCCTTTGGTTTCTTGATAGGCTAATTCTTGAAGGGATTCGATTACTTTATCGCGACCAATCATTTTCTCCAAAATCTTGAGATATGGAATAAAGTGTGATGCATATTCGAGCTCGATCCTTTGCTTGTGAGTCATGGGGCAATGTATCGGCTGGTCGAACTTATGATGGATTACCTTGGAAATCTGTTTTTTTAACATGAAACTCTATGGATGTTTTTATAATCCGCCCAACAGTTTGGATCACCTGCCGCCGGTTCTGGCAAAGTGACAAAATCATCATAGCATGAAAACTGGCAGATGGCAGCCTCGTACCTCCGACGCAGGCGGTCAGATGCAGCCGGTGTTGGATTGCCAAAGAATGGCTAGCCGCCTCAGTAACAAGGCGATGAGAGTATTTATACTCCTGAGCTCCGCCTGGCAAACCATTGGCCGGCCGTCACACCAGAACCAAACCCTAATACAAAGAGCCCGATTTTGGCCACCAATGAGATATCTCCCCAAAACACCACTGAGAAGCCGCCCGCAAAAATCAAGAACAGGATCGATAGGATAATCAGATAGTTATTAGATTTCATCACAAGACCTCCCTTACGAATTGTGAAATTGCGGCAAGACCAAAATTCAAGCCGGGCTGCTTAACCGGTGGATATTGCGCTATATCACGGAATATTTATCTATATATAGTACTCATAGATATCTTATGCAGTTCAGGGTGTGTGTACTAATCGTGACCTGATCTATGCATCTACCAATAAAAGCTCTCTGAACAGGTCCACGATCGGGTTCGGTTGAAGGATTTCGCCCACTGGAGTGAGGAATACTATCTATACTGGATCAATAATACATCTTGTTCCACAACAAACTCCACCCGAGCGAAATGGGAGGCTAAGGTATCGAACAATTACTGACGCATCTCGCTGCCGAGATAAAAGGTTCCGTAGCAACTCAAAACCAATGCACTGAACCTGTCACAGTGAAACCCTTAGTGCACTGCTTTTTCTATACCTTGAAGTGCATAGCTATCCGCTTGAATTGGCATTTTAGTCAGTTCAGGGTTGAAGGTCGAAATATCTACCGACAGTGCTTTTAAAGACTGCGGATGAACGAGTGGTATACCATGACTGCTCCCGTTATGTACAAGGTAGATGAGGAGAATGAAAATTCAAGTCCCAGCTTGAAACCATGTTGACTGATAACAAGGTTTATATTTCTCAGTCACACTTTGGGAGGCTGTTTTTGTTCTAAACTATTCTAAGCAGGTATTAGAATAAATCTGTTGATGTTAGGGACATTTGTCCCTAATGGCACGGGACATCTGCCCATCGACTTTTACCAAAAAATAAAATACAATCTTTTTAAACAACAACAGATAGAATAATAAGAAAAACCCCTCTCCAATTGGAGAAGGGCGAGTTAAGGTTACAACCTGCGGAGAGGGTGGTTATCCTTTCAGCAGCTTATAAGTTCCCCCTTTGCCGGACTTAATAAATCTAATGTCAATATTGTCAAAGTGCAAGAGCTGACCGAAATAATCAGTTCGCGTCAAGCATCCTCACTTCTTAACCGCTTATCTAGCATTCTATATCCTCCTTAGCACCTGTCAAGGTCTTGTGGTGCATCTTAAGCAGGATTTCAACACCGGTGCTTATTTGTCCAACATTTGCCTCTATGTCACAGTCATTCTCTTGTGACTGCAAACGTTCTCTGGAAGCCTCCATTGATGAGTGGTTAAAATAAATTGGCCGGAATAATTCTTCACCTGGAGTATCCCGGCTAACGTGTGTGCATCGTTTGATTACATTTTACAGATTTTGAGTAGGGTGCCTGAGCCCAGTAGAGACGTGTTTCGTCGCTCAGGATTTGATTATCTGAAAATCTATGACTTCCGATTTGGTGGACAAGTGTCCCGTCGAGAACAGGAAATATGTCGCAAGTATTCGCATTTCGATCGCCCTGAATTCACGCGTCGGTTCAACTAGAGATATTACAGCCCAAAATCACCATACTACTTGCTGCATTCGTTTCACTCGTTGCACACTGCTACAGCCTAACTGTACCTGATCTGAACCCGTTGTATTACGTAAGGAATGGCGAGCTGCAACCCTTTCTGTAGGGGGAAACTTGATTGATTTATCATTCCAGCACTTCGACGACCTGGTAGAGATCCACACTGACATGATCAAGCGATATTTTTCTATAGTGGATCTCAGGTTTATTTATCCAAGTGCAAGAGTTTATTCACTTTATGCCTTTGACATAAAAAACGGATTTAGTGAAATGAAGCCCATCTTCTTGCTTGCATGACTGAAGGTCTTTAAAAATGGCTTCTTTCATTCTCGTAAATTGATTGGCATCAATAAGCTCAATCCTGTCGAGCAGCGATTTCCAACCCAAACGCTGCATTTGCCTCCACCATTCTTCTTCGTCTGTCGACACAAATGTCATTGACTCCCCGCGAACCTCTATTTCTCTAAAGCCAGCTTGGCGTAAGATGATCTCATATCCCGCCGGCTTTTCATAAGCCATGCCAATTGGATGCTGTTCTATGTATTCACTGTCATGCAAGATCGCGGGATAGTGTCGAATCATTGCCTCTTCCATAAAGCGCAAATCCTCTTGCTCTTCCCAAGAACAGCAGACAAACTTACCCCCGTCTCGCAACACGCGACATATCTCCCTGGACTTCGTGTCTGACTGAGTGAACTCCCCTTGGGTAAAATTGAAGCAATCATACCAACCCATAAAGCCGCTTATCGCCAGGTCAAATGAGCCGGTTTGGAAACCTAGGTTCCAGGCATTCATGAATAACGCCGAAGCATTCTTCAGAATTTGCCGCTCTATCCTAGAGCAAACTTCGGGCGTTCAGTTTGGGCAAATGTCTATGCCGACAACATGACCACTTGAACCCGCTCTTTCTGCAGCTGGTAAAAGGGAAGACCCAGTACCGCAACCCAAATCCAACACCTTAGCTCCTAAGGGGATGGTCGCACACTCCACTAACCTGCCACCAAAGTAATCCCAATAGTCTGGACCGTCTAGATCTGACACGCCTACTGGTCTGCTCCAAATTCTCGCCATCTTCCTATCCTTTCCCGATACTTATGCGATCTAGTAATTCTGGGCACAACCCATTCAGTCTTAGAGCTTGCATCTGCAGCCACCCAATTAGTGCATAACACGCCACCCTGTGGAATATTTAGCTATATACAAACCTAATAAATATTATACATCGAGGTTGGCAGGCGTCCCCCGAAAAAAGACTCCTGGACCGGGTCATCAATCGGCTGCAGTTGAAGAATTATGTCTACCGGACTGAGAAATCGTAACTGTATTGGATCAAACAATACATATTGTTTCACAACAAACGCCTCCTAAGCGGAATGGGGATTCAACGGAAGAATAATTCCTCACCCATTTCGCTGCTTAAAAGGTGCTGCATCAACTCAATACCCATGCACTCAGTGGGTTGAAGTGAGACTCTGAGAGCATAGATTTTTTATACGAGAGGTGCTTGACTTACCGCTCGATTTAACATTCCAATCATTTCAGGCGAGAAGGCCTATTCACCTGCTGATGGTACTTTCAAAGGTTAAGGTCGAACGATGGGCAATCCTTTGGTTATTCGGGACATTTGTCCCTATTACCTCGGGACATCTGCCTATCGACTTTAGTCATCAGATAATATACAATGGTTTTATAGACAAAAAACCTTCTCCAAATGGAGAAGGGCCTGTCTACCGTCTGCGGAGAGGGTGGGTATCCTCTCAGCGGAGCGTAAAGTCAACTGAGCCTTCCGGCTCTCGATCTGTTGAAATACGGTTGTCAAAGAACTAGGTTTTACCCTGTGGTATAGCTTCCATACAAGATCTCTTAGGAACTGCTTAGAGATCTCACTTCTTACTAGCTTATCTATCATTGTATATGCTCCTCGGCGATTGTCAAGTGATTGTGGGACATCGGTAGGGCGATTTTGACTTCTGTCACTGTATGTCCCATATCTTCCCCCATGTCATAAATGATCACTACTATACTTCGTTCACTCGTCCAAAAGCACCACTTGGTGTCAATGTGTAAACCATCCAAGATCGAAAACAGGAGCCCATAATCCGGGCGGGTCCTTACCCACAACACGCACCCGGCAGTCATATCGAGGTCCTATCCTGGCTATTAAGGTCTTCCGCTCGACAATCTTTCAAGTCCTAACGATAATCCTCTCGATAACGACATCATTGATATTGGTAGCCTCCATTGATGAGTGGTTAAAATAAATTGGCCGGAACTATCCTCCAGCAGGAGCATCCCGGCCAACGTGTGTGTGGCGTTTGATTACGCCTTACAAATTATGCGTGTAGTGCCTGGACCCCGTAGAGATCGTGTTTCGTTGCTCAGGCTATGATAATCATACAAGATTACGCTTTAAGTTCAATAGGCAGATGTCCCGTTGCGGTAGGGACAATTGTCCCGCATATTCGCATTTTGATCACCCCAATTTCCTTACACGCCGGTGACCCAAGGACAATGTTTCCATATTTATTGTTAAAATCAGGTCAAATCCAAACGGTAAAAAGACAACGGATTGGTAATCATAAATCTACCATACATCATGAGTTACCGTGTAACTGAGGTCGGAGAGGCTACTGATCTAGGTGGCCCATTTCTTGGACTATATTAGTGGATCTGGTGGGATTCGATCCCGCGACTTCTTCAGTGCGATGGATAAAAATGCAGGGGAAAACGTAAAAATAGCCGTCTTTTACATCTAATATCGCCCAAAATCACTATACCGTTTCAGCATATTAGTACCCGAATTGTACCCGCGCTGAACCCCGATATGCATCGGTATGAAGCAAGGAAAGTTGAGCCGCAGCCCTGTCCTGAGGGGAAAAATAAATTATTTGCACTTATTTGCTTGATAAGTAAATTTGGAGCAGCACGAACGCTCTACCAATCGCTTAGAAGGACGTTACTGAAAAAACGCTTCTCCCTTCCTGTGTCTGCTATTTTTCCACCAGTCCATTGGACAGTGACGATGCAAGTACATTGGATGTGGTTACATAGGTCCAGTCAACACTTTGACGTGAGACAAAAGCGTCCAATAAATTTTCTTCCAATTGACCCATACCGCGGGCTGCCAATGGTAAAAAATGCTGATGCACTGGATTTATTGTTCCACTTTACGTCGGAACCGCGTGTTTGCTGGTGAGAGAGGAGACAGCAGTTATGCAGTTGTCTCCTGCTCGATTCGCTAGTCTGGCTTTCTCAGCAGTCTTCAACCGCAGCGATCAAATCGATAAGCTGTTCCACACGCTTGACGCCAACGATAAGTGAAACGACCGTCGGTTGTTCCAGTAAGGCTTTCAAAGCATGTTGCATCAGGGAGCGGCCCCTGACCTGGGCTTCTGCTTCAATATGCTCGAGCAAGTCGAAATTGGCCTCAGTTAGGTGTAGAGTCCACTCGGGTTTCTCAACCTGACGGGAATCCCTTGGAATTAACTGGCCGCGCCGGTATTTTCCACTAAGCACACCGCCTTGCAGCACCTGGTATGGAATTACTCCGATATGCTCGCCCTGGCACAGTGGCAGGAGCTCGTTTTCTACCTCGCGCTTAAGCAGGCTATAAGCCGGCTGGACCACGACCGGTCGACACCAGCTGTTCTCGTCGCATACCTTGAGTAGATCAGAAAGCTGCCTGTCTGAAAAGTTGGAAACCCCCCAGGCACGAGTCTTACCGGTTTTCACCAAATTGCTAAAAGCCTCAACGGATTCGATCAGCGAGGTAGACGGATCTGGCCTGTGCATGTAATAGAGGTCAACATAATCACATTTCAACCGGGAAAGCGAGCGCTCGATCTCTCGCTGGATGTGTACCTTGCTCAACCCCTGGTCATCGTCCGACGGGCCGATCTTCATCCCGACCTTGGTCGCCAAGACAACTTTGTGCCGCTTGCCAATCAGCGCCTTCCCCAGGATCTCCTCAGCCACCCCGCCCGGGGAACCGACGAAGCGGGTGTAACCCTCGTATATGTTGGCTGTGTCAATAAAGTTAATACCATGTTCCAGAGCATAATGAGTCAGGCGGATGGCCTCGGCCTCGCCAACCGGGATACCAAAGGTCATCGTCCCCAGGCACAGTGTGGAAACCTGGAAGGGTGTGTTTGGGATCGCCCGCAGTTCCATAATTAATTAACTTTCATTGATGCAATACCAGCCTTTACAGATGCGACCAGATAATCGAGGGTTTCGTCTGGCATTCCAATCCACCATGGGAAGCTAAACGAGTTATCCCACCAACCTTCCAAGGTTGGGCAGTCGTACTCGCCTGCACCCAACTTTTGGAAAAGGGGGTAACGATAGAGTGGGTAATACTGAACAATAGCGCGGATGCCCGCCTCACTGGTCAGGAAGTCCAACAAATCGTTCCGGGTCGTACCGAATGTCGATCCGTTAAAGTGCATCACGAATTGATGGAAGACGTGGCGGTAACCAGATGGAATTGCAGCAACCGATAGCTCGGGGATATCCGCAATTGCTTTTCGCAAGCGGGCAGCCTGGGCGATCAGGACATCGTTCGACTCATCCAGGGTCTTCAAGAGTTCGCTGCCGAGAGCGCATTGGGCTTCACCAATGCTGAAGTTGTTGGGCCAAATCGTTTCCATATCCAGGTCGACATTGGACATCGCCGGGACCCAGTAGCGTTCGCGTTCTCCCTGGAAACCGCGTACACCGTTATGGCGAAGACCGGGAACTAGGGCTGCGTCCGCATCAGACTTGACTGTCAGCACCCCGCCCTCCCCCAGGGTAGTGATATTCTTTGCTCCATGAAAACTGAAGCAGCCAAAATCGCCAAATGTGCCTACCTTTTGGTAGTTGATAGACGCACCGGGGGCTTGGGCACAATCCTCGACTACACGCAGGTTGTGTTTGTTGGCGATCTCCATAATTACCGGCATATCAACTGGCATACCTAGCAGGTGCACCACCACGAGTGTTGTGGTGCGCGGGGTAATTTTCCGTTCAATGTCAGAGGGATCGATCACCCAAGCGGCAGGATCGATATCCGCCCAGACAATCTTGGCGCCAGTTGTTCCGAATGGGATGGCGGTGGCGCAAAAGGTATAAGCTGGGATAATCACTTCGTCGCCGGGACCCAGCCCGCACAAGGTGGCAGCCAGGTGCAGGGCATTGGTGCAGTTGTCCACTGCAAAGGCGTGCCTGGCGCCCGTGTAGGCCTTAAAATCCGCTTCGAACTTGCGCAGGTATTCGCCCTGGGTCTGGACCTCGGCCGTGCGCATCACGTTGACTACCGCGTTGATCTCTGCATCGGTGTAGAGCCTCATCCGGGCGGGAAAATTTACCTTGTAGCCGGACATCGAGCCGCGTCCGGAGGCATCCCCGGTTTTTGAAACAATGTTCTGATTGGTCATTGGCAAACTCCTTGTATAAAACAAAAAAAATCGAAGTAATGATGGCAATCGGTCAGACTTGCATTGGTTTTAAAGCAGTATTACACATCTCAACCGCCCGATGGGCTTTTTCTATCAACCAGGCAGGAGCTTCTCCATCATGGTCAAGCAGGATGTTCTCACATGTGCCCCGCTGGCGCAGGGCCACATCGAGCAGATGGAATAGAGTGGATGATTCCGGACGGTCGTGGAGACACTCAAACACCAGGTCCATCATCCGGTCAACGCCGGCCTGGATCGAATTAGCCTTTTCCTCCTGGCCGGAGCGGATTGCCCGGTAGAGGCCGACAAAAGTCTCCGGAGCGAGGTGGATTACACTAACAATGAACCCCGAAGCCCCACGGCGCAGAGACTCGGTAATGAGCTTTTCCTTTCCTTGCAACAGGGCAAAGTCTGGCCTACCGTGCAGGGCTTCCAGCAACAGCTCGAAGCGCGGCAGATCAGCGCTTGAATCCTTGAGGCCAAGGATATTACTGTGGTTCGCCAACTTGAGCAAAAGAGTATTAGTGATTTGCGAGTTAGTGAATTCAGGGATGTCATAGATCACAACCGGGATGGGGCTGGCATCTGCAAATTTTAAGAAAATGCTTTCAATTTCATCCTGGTCATAGCGGAAATAACCCGGCACGGTGGCGACTGCAGCTCGTGCGCCAGCGTCCGCCATCATCCGGGCGGACTCGATCATTTCTGGGAGTCCGAGTGCCGTGCAACCCCCAAGCAGGAGAATATCCTTGCCAATGCAGTCCACAGCAGCACGGCAGAGCCTGACACGGTCTTCGAGGCTGAACCAAGGGCCACGCCCGGTGCTGCCTCCAACGAAGATGCCCTTGCATCCAGCCAATAGCATTTCCTTACAGACGGCCTTAAATCCTTCCAGGTCAATCTCGCCACTGCGTTGGCAGGGAGTGACTATCGGGACAATGGGACCTAAATCTTTCATATGCTCCTTGTGCAACTCTTCTTCAGCATGAAAAATACTCAATTGGCACGGAAACTACCCGAACCATTGTCGGAGAGAACATCCCAATAATCCAGGGAAGATCCCTTCGTGGATTGTTTGTGTAATAGGAAATAATTACCTTCCCGTTCAGAATTGCGGTCCCAGCATAGGCAGTATCGCCGGTGCTAGGCAGGTCGGCCAGCCAGGTCAACCCAGCGCCATCGAGACGGTAGAGGGAAGTACGTTTCCGGGCAAAGATGGATCCCTGCCCATTGAGCCAATCTCCGGTGTACGGCTGTGAGCGACCGACTGCATAACACTTCCCTGCAAAGGAAAACAGAGTCGGGCCATCCAGGCGGGAGACTTTGCTGTACACTTGTGTCCAGCGTGTATAGGGAGGCTCGGCGACCGAGAGGAGGGTCCCTGCCCGCCTTGACCCAGATAAGCCGCCAGCTTCGATACGCGTGACTGCCTGCAAGTGCCCATCTGGCAGAAAATCGATGGCACTCTCGTCTGCTCCACCGCCATCGCGGAGCGTTGAAACTGGTTGCCAGTCCAGACCGTTGATGGAGCACAGCAGCTGTGCGGCGCCCTTTTGGAGGTGATGAGCAGGAGCAAACCAGGTTCTTCCATCGACAGTCTTGGGTTTCCCTAACAGCCAACCGGCTGGCCCAACTACTGTGAACGATGACCAGGATTCACCATCAGCACTGTCAAAGTGTACCGTCCGATATGGCTGTGGATCAAATGAACGATTGAGAAGGGCATAGATAGTCAGGCGATCATGGATCACAGCCAATTTCGGGTCGCGGATATCTTCTCCGCCTCCGTCAAGACGAGAAACTTGCTCCCAATTCCGGGCATTTGATGAGCACATCAGAACGATCCGGCTGCGACGGCTGGCAAAGTGGGATGGAGAAGAGACGAACGCCAGCCAAAACATATCACGCCACACAACCAGGTCAGTGAAAGCGTTGTGCAAGCCGTTGTCAAAAACAGTCCAGGAGTCAAGTGGGGAGACCGGGGAAGTCGAGTGCATCTTATTCCTTCGGCAGAGTGCGTTGTTCCTCTAGTTTTACCCGTAGCTCTGCATGGCGGATGCGGTTCAATGGGTAGAACCAAGCCAGCACGATCCCGGCTACCAAGCAGACCGCCGGAATGGGGCCGATTAGAAGCTGCAACCCAAGGATGACGCTGCGGGGTTCGGACTTGGCATTGGCGACATATCCAGTCCATTCTAGCATCAGCATTACCAGTGGTATGGAGATCGACACAGCGACTTTTCGGAAAGTGGTCACCAAGCTGTAGAACATGCCCTCGTGACGCTGGCCAGTCTGCAGCTCATCCCACTCGACAGTGTCTGGAATCATCGACCAGGTCAGCAGCTGGACTGCGCCCAGGCCGATGCCCGCTAGTCCAGCCATCACCCCCATGGCGGGAAGCCCCCAACTTGGATCCATGAATCCCATCACGATCATCACCGCAGCTAGGTAGACCATTGCGCCGATGTAGGCTCTTCGCTTATCCCAGTGGCTAGACGCCCATGACCAAAATGGCAGCGAGATCAGAGCGCCAACGAAAAGCAAACCAAAGATCAGGTCGCCGCTGCTGGCCAGGTTCATACGGTATCTCAGGTAATAGAGCAGAATGGTCTGCAAAACGTCGAAGGCAGTCCAGGAGAGAAGGAAGATACCTAGCACGTACAGGAAGGGCTGGTTACTGATCGCCGCCTTTAGGGATTCTTTGATCGATGGCTGTTTTTGTTCCTGGAACTCAGCGCGCTCGTGTGTACCGAAGAAGACCATGACCATCGGTAGGATGCTCAAGATAGCAACCCCGACTCCCACGCGCATTACTATCGCCGCACTTTGCGAGTCCATCGTCCCAATAATGGCAAGTGGAACAACGTAAGCGATCATCGCTCCGATGATCGAGAAGACCATGCGGTAGGTGGTCAGTTTGGTGCGCTCGTCGTAGTCCGAGGTAAGCTCGGGAGTCAAGGCAAAGTAGGGCATGTATAGGATGGTGGCGGCGGTGTCGTAGAGAACGAAAGCGAACGCATAATAGACCGCTAAGGCAATCTGGGAGTTGATAGGCGGTATCCACCACATCAGCATATAGACCAACGCAAATGGAATCATGCCGAAAAGAATGAAAGGGCGCCGCCGTCCCCAGCGGGTGCGCGTTCGGTCCGAGAGATAGCCGATGATCGGGTCGTTCAGGTAATCTACCGAACGTCCGATGAACAGAGCTACAGCTGCCAGGGCTGGACGCAACCCGACCACATCGGTCAAGAAGATGGCAAACAGCAGACCGACCATCGTATCAGCCAGGTTGATACCTGCATCACCCACCCCGTACATGATCTTTACTCGTCGTGAAAGCTTTTCGCCATTCGTGGCCATCTTGTCCGCTCCTTATCCTTTTACAGCTCCAAAAGTGATGCCCTTAATGAAATACTGCTGGAAGGCGATAAAAAAGACGATCATGAACAACGCTCCAAAGCTACCGCCCGCCATGGTCAAACCGATATCTGTGAGCATCTTGCCGGATGCAGGAGTGCGTGAGATGATCGAGACCCCCACCGGAATGGTGTATTGAAATTTGTTTTGAGCGATAACCATCTGCCACATAAAATAGTTCCAGGCCTGGTTGAAGGTGAAGATAGCCAGGGCAGCCAGGACTGGTTTCAGCAGTGGGAGAACAATGCGGTAGAATACATCCCATTCGGAAGCGCCGTCAATGCGCGCTGCATCGATCAACTCATCGGGGATGGTACTGCAAAACTGCTTGATCAGGAAAATACCGAACGGCGAGGCGATCATCGGCATGGCCATTGCAAAATATGTTCCACCTGTTGTGGATGTGAGATGAAACGCCCTTACCAGCAGGAAAAGCGGGATGAGGATAACCTGGTTAGGTAGGAACATCGTGGAGAGAAGGATCACAAACAGGACATTTGACCCGGGGAACTTTTTCTTCCCAAAGCCATAACCAGTAAGCGCACTAACGATGAGAACCAGAACTACCGTCAGCAATGAAACCACCACGCTGTTGAACACCCAGCGCCAGATCGGCCAGGGACCACTAAAGAGTTGCGACCAGTTTTCAAGCGTCGGGTGGGACGGAAATAATTCCGGGGGTACAGCCATGGTTACAGTCTGTAGCTTGAATGAACCAGTGAACATCCAGTAGAGTGGTAGCAGGAATGTGACAGCCAGGATGATTAACATCAGGTAGCTCACCAGATGGGTGGTTTTTTCAATGGCCAAACGTACGGTGTCCTGTTTCACAATGGAAGTTGACATGCCGAATATTTACTCCGGGCAAAAAAATTATATATCCGTGCTCCGCCAGAAGCGGAGCTGGATGGCTGTGAAGAATAAGATGATGACCATCAATACAACACCTATCGCAGATGCTTTCCCATAATTACTGTTCAGGAAAGCTGTCTGGAAGATCAGGTAAACCAGTGATGTGCTAGTGTTATATGGCCCACCGCCAGTCACCATATAAATTACCTCCCAGAGTTGGAAGACCTGGATTGTCTGGGTGGCCAGGACGAACAGCAAGACTGGTCGAAGCAGTGGCAGCCGGATGAACCAGGCTTTTTGTAAATAATTAGCTCCGTCTACGGTTGCAGCATCCAGGATGTCCTGAGAGATGCCCGCCAGTCCGGCCTCGAACAGGATGATCGGTGCACCTATGGTGAATGTCAACACCACTGCGCAGACTGCCTGAAAGCTGTGGGGGGGCGTTGCCAGCCACAAGATTGGCTTCATCCCTACTAAACCCAGCAGATAGTTTAATACGCCATAAGTCGGATTGAAGATCCACAGGAAAACCACAGAGAGAACCACCCCTCCGGCTACACCTGGGATGTAGAACGCGCCGCGGAAGAATGCCTGCGCCTTACGCCCCAGTGGATCAATCAAAAAAGCGATGACAAGAGATATAAAGACGGTTGCCGGAACAATGACGAAAGCATAGCTGATGGTATTGACAAGCGCTCGTTTAAAGACCGGATCCTTACTCAATTGGACGTACTGGCTGAGACCAACAAATTGTCGAGCGCCGATATCAAATGATGCTTTATAGAATGACAGGCTGATTGCAAATAGGATCGGAGCCAGCATGAACATAAAAAATGCCAGGTAACCTGGAGCGATAAAAAGATAACCCGACCAGCCCCTACGGATTTCCCTGGTAAGCGCTTTGATTTTTGCCACGCGTTGGTTACTCCTGCATACCGTTCTGGCTTGAGCCAGGCTGCCGGAGGTGCTCCCGACAGCCTGGTCGTATTTTTGGGATCAGTGGTTAATCTTCGCGGTGGAGAGATCCGTTACTTGCACCCCGCAATGATACCATCCGCCCGCAGGACAAATTCATCTAAAATGGCTTGAATGTCGGCATTGTCTTGCCAAATTTGTTGGCGAGCTTCCGCCCATGCTTGACGGACATCTGTATATCCGCACGGAACCCCGTTGACAAAGTAAGGGTCATAGGACCCGAACTTACGTGCCGCAGCAAGGGGTTCAGCCACGGCTGGATCGTCACTCTGGAAGTTTGCATCAGTGCGGGCCGGTATTTTTCCCCACCCAACGGCAATCTGCGAGGCGATCTCAGGTTTCTGCATATAGTTGATCAGATCGTATATAGCCTGGAGTTTGGCAGCGTCAGACTGTTTAAAGACGCCCCACACATCCGGGTTGGACATGCCCGCCGGGCTAACGGGTGCGCTGGGTTTATTTGGAACCTGGACAAAGATATAGTCGAAGGGTTGGATGGTGCCGGCAGCGATCCCCTTTTTGGTTATGCTGTCATACCAGTTCCCTTGATCGAGCATAGCCACCTGCTGGTTCAGCCAATAGGGATCGGTTGTATCGTCGATCAGGCCGGCTGCACCTGGAACCATTAAGCCTTTTTCGTAAATACTATGCAGGAATGTAAAGGCTTCTAGGCAGGCCGGGCTATTTACGGTGTACTGTTGGGTGGTAGCATCATAATACTTACAGTCAGGCCAACCTGCCAGCCATTCGTTGGTTGCAGAGTCCATGGAAGTGCTGCCTGCGAAGAAGGCTGTACAGTAGATATTATTTGCCGGATCGTTGATCGCTTCGCAGGCCTTCATAAATTCATCCGTGGTCCAGGCATAATCCGGTCCCTGCGGCAGCAAGTCAGTCAGGCCAGCTTTCTCAAACAGGCTTTTGTTGACAATCATGTTCCAATAACCACCATCCGCCGGAATGCTCCACATCATGCTGCCACCGTAAGAACCAGCCAGGACAGCTGGATCATATGCCGCGACATCCTCACTGGTCAGGGCAGGGGTTAGATCCTCGAGCAGGGTTGCATCCTGGTATTTCTTGACGCGGAATTTCGTGTCGAAGTATACATCTGGAGGTGTGCCTGCTGCGACTGCCGTATCCACCACAAGCGTGCTGCCACTGGCATCATAGCCCTTCAGGGCGAAATCAATGGTAACGCCGGGGTGGTCAGCCTCGTATTGTTTGAATATATTGGCATACCAATCTGACCAGAGCGTGCCATCGGTCATGGTAGCCCCTTCAGAGCCAAAAGCCCAGTAGCTAATATTGATGGGTTCGGGCTGGGTTGCTGTAGGAGCAGTGGTGCTAACCGGTGCCATGGTTGGTGGTAACGTAGCCGCGGGAACAGAGGTTGCAATCGATGCCTGAGTCGGTGCCAGTGTAGCTGCAGGGGCCGTAGTCGCCGCTGGTTGACAAGCTGCGAGCAGTGTGCTCAGGATTGCTAATACAGCCACTAAAAGAAAAATAGATTTCTTCATATATCATTCTCCTTAGATATTCATAATGGAAAGAAATTTTAACAATAGTAAGCGGTGGGGTTGTCTCTTTACTAGAAGTTGCCTCCTTCCCGTACTGCAGGGTCTTTCGCACAAAAGGATCCAGTTATTTCTAAATTGCATTTGTTTGTCTAAATCTCTTATTGACGACGAATTCATGTTGACTTGGCATTCAAAACGCACTACAATTGATAATATAAACTGAAGAAGATAACAGATAGCAGATATCAGACATCTTATAAGTGATTATACAAATATGCTGCCAAATTGTCAACAGGGAAAAACTAACTCACTTTAACCCTTATACCGCTGATTGAAATACAATCGGGAACGATTGATCATAGACAAGCATATGTCAATCCTAGATTGTGTCAAATATAGCAAAACGGAGATTCGAGATGAAACAATCGCTGCGGGGTCCAGCTCTTTACAAGGCCGTTCGTGATTACATCAAGGAATACATCCTGGAGAACGATTTAAAACCGGGTGATCCGCTTCCCACCGAAGGTCAATTAGTAGAAGACCTAGGTGTCGGGCGAAGTTCAGTGCGCGAGGCTGTCAAATCGCTGCAATCTTTGGGTATTATCGAGGTGCGCCAGGGGAATGGTCTCTTCGTGCGGGAATTGAACTTTGATCCCATGCTGGAAACGTTTCTTTTTGGCATGCAGTATGACCCGCATACCCTGGCTGAATTGGTTCAGGTAAGGACATGGCTGGAAGCTGCTGTGATTGGCGATGCTGTCGAACATATCCAGGATGAGGATTTAGCGAAGCTGGAAGCCATTATTAAAAAGTGGGAAGAACGTGTCCATATTGGTGAAGAATATGCCGATCTAGATGAATCTTTCCATCAAACCATCTACAGCGTGATCGGCAACCAAACCTTGATGAAACTCTTTTCTGTCTTCTGGATTGTATTCGTTAACCTTGAAAAAGAAGTCACCCACGATCCAGATCCGCAGGAGGTGCTGAATTCACACCGTTCGATTCTAGCAGCGATCAAGATTCACGATCCTTCTCTGACTCGCCAATATCTTATCAGGCATTTTAACAGCATCAAGATTCGCACACAGAAATATCTTGAAAGCAATCCACTCAAAAGGAATGAGCTCCCGACTTATGAGGAATTGCATTAAAAAAGCTTTCCCGGGCAGACCCTGGGATAGATTGGAAAATAACATCCCCTTTGGCGTAGGCATCATGGTTTTTGATAAGCTGGTTCATTACCCTTGATATATCGGGCATTATGCAAATTGGCCTACTGCCTTTTCTTATCTAACCACCCATGATTTAACAGCAGTCGAGTCTGAGCTGATTCACCTGGAAGGGTATGCCGAATACACATTTGGTTAGGGATACTCGCCAAACCTACCTTTCGATTAATGTGGAGCTTTACGCTTCACAGGCGAATGGCCCCTACAGCCGACACATGACCACTCTCCTAAAATGTGACTTATTGATCATGGACGATTTCGACCCACAGCCCTTTCCTCCACCTGCCATCCAGGATCTGGACTAAACTATCTGCGAATCCTATGAGCGCGGCTCGATTTTGGTCACTTCCAATCGTGCCTTCCAAGTGTGTGCGGAAGTCTTCAACAATGACCTGCTTTCTTCCGCCGCCTTGTATCGCCTAACCCATCAAGATCATACCCTCATCATTCAAGACGAATATTTCCGCTAACAATCCAGGAAGAAGGAGGTGATATTAAAAGCGAAAGTGTAAACATTTCTTGAAGTGGTAAACACCCACCCGATTATCGCTGGTATACATGATCCAACTATGAGTGGTAAACATCGCCTGGCTATTGACAGTAATTAAATGGACCTGGCGGGATTAGAACCCGCGGCCTCTTCAGTGCAATGGATGAGGGAGGGGCTGTCCGCTACCTCTGATGCCAATTTTTTTTGGTTTTTACCCCTATAAATCCGGAAAAATGGGGGTAAAATGGTCCAAATGTTGATTTTTTGCCATGCCGATCACCTCTGGTTGCACACGGTTGCACACGGCATGAAGAAGGAAATGCAGGTTCTCCCTGTCCTGAAGCAAAAAATCTTGCTTGATCCAGCTAATGGATTACTTTGATTCAAGTCCCTAACCATCAGAATCAACTCCATCCTTAGGATCAACGAACAACCAGCATTCCTCACTGTTCTGGTGCAGGAAGATACCAATATTTAAATCAGCAAATAACATTCCGACAAAATCATATTAAGAGAAAAGGAGATCAAAATGTACAAGGATAAAGAGTTTCAGGATAATGTTATTAAAAGACAGCACACTATTAAAATCAAAAAACGTTACTGAAATATTAAACATCAGCCATTCGAAGGCATATCATCTTATGCAAATAGGTGAAATCCCAACTGTTCGGATAGGAAAATTTCTGCGTATCCGATCGGAGGATTTAATAAAATATATTGAAGCAAACACTTATACATTTAGCCAATATTTTGAATAGCAAAGTAGTATAACCTACAGACTTTCCATAGTGAATTGATAAGGGAGGAATGTTAATTTCCCTTTTTTTCTTATCGCTATTTGAACAGGAGATCTGAGCTGGGAATCTCAGGCATGGCGATTGGCTGCGAGTACAGGTAGGCGCCCGTCGGGTGGCTCAGGTCGCCCAGCAGTTCCGTCCGTATGGCAACCAACTTTGCCTTCTGGTCGGAGGACAGGGACTGGTTGACAGCGGTGAGGTTCACGGCTATGTTGTAGATGATCTCGCCATCGTATTCGCCGTATTGCTTCATCATGGCCATCACGATGGCCTTATCGGGGGTCTCGCCTGCCAAGAACTTGCGCAGCTGGATGGAGATCTGCTGGCGGATGTCCACGATCCCTTGCAGGGACGGCTTCTGGATATCCACCAGGCCGGTGATTAACTGCGCCTGGTCGGAGGTCAGCGTGGACAACATTTCGTCACCCAGTTTGCCGGTCATGTCAGTCGGGATGGCGTAGCTGGAATCGCTCATCGCCTTGATGTCCTTCAGGTAGAAAGAACCGAAATAGGTTCCATGACGTTCCGGGCAGAAGTAGACATCCGCATCCACCGAGCCAACATACCAACTGAACATATCAGCAGCATAGGTCATCACGGCCACTTTCACGTCCCGGTCCAGCGAGCCCAGGTCCGCAGGCTCCGTCACGGTAGGCCATGTAAGCATTCCCTTTCCTTTCATAGAATCCAGGTAAGCCAGCTGATCCGTAGTGAAGGAGTTGATCATGCTGCCATACATCTGGGCACGCTCATAGCTGATCGCGCCGTCCAGCTGATAGAGCTCGGCTGAGTAGGCCTTGACAGCATCTTCGCTTAAGCCGGTCGTCCCGGCAGGCAGCTTGCCGTCCAATAGGTTCTGAAAAGCCTGGATTAGCACAAAACGTTTATAGCCGTACTCATTAATTGAGTCCACCTGGTTTTTTGCCAGTGCCACAAGTTGAACGCGCTGTGTGGCAGTCAAGACATTGAGCATGTTCATGGCGGCACTGGTCAGGAAGTCACCGGCATGACCCATCTGGCTGGGATCATTATCGCGCAGGTACTGGAAGCCCCAGAAATCGGCCACTTTGCCGGGCGGGAAAAATGAGTCTGCACCCAGGTCACCCGTTAAGAAAGCGAGGGCGTCAAAGGAGATCGTCATCCCCTGGGCCTTATCCGAAATGGCTTGGTCAATGTTATAGGCAGGGCTATTGGCCACGGATTGATCGCTGCCTGGTTGATTTCCATTCCCATCAAGCTGCACTGCTGCATTCGCTGGACCATGTTTCGGTGAGCAAGCCAGTAGAGACTCCACCATCTCGCAGACACCTGTTTCAGTGCCTTTTTGGGAGGTGAATTCACAAGCATTCTGTTCGCTTTTTCCTTCGCAGGCATCGATTGCCTCTTGCGGTGGTGTGCCTCCGCCTGTGGACGGGATATCTCTTGTTGGAGATGCTGGGGTTTGCACCGCAGCAGTTGGCAGCTCTTGTGTTTGAGCAACAGACAGTTCAGTAGATTGGGCTAGTGGAGCGCTGCTCCCCGAGCAGGCAGACAGAAGCAAGGCTACAAGCAACATCAGCCACACGATTTTAGTTTTCATATTTTTTCTCCATTCTTTGATGATGATTTAGGTTGCAATAATTAATAAGAAATTTGCGTTTGGTTTATTCCTAATTTTCGGGTGTAGGTAACATGCAATTCGGCGCTAGCAAGTGTAATATCCCTGATAGCTTCCAGCAGCACGGCTCGATTGACCTGCGAAGCAGGTACAGATAATTGTGGTTGTGCGGAGAGGGCGTATACCGTATAGGTATAAACCTTCGATCCAAGACCTTTGGAACACGGCGGCGCGTATTCGTTCCTATCATTCACACTGTTGGTACCCAGCGTACCGACCCCGAAGCTGTTTTTTGTCAGCCTCGTAACGTCTGCCGGAATGTTGTACAGAACCCAATACCAATGAATGTCTTCGGGGCTGGCAACATGATGCATAATGATTGCATAACTCTGTGTCTTAGCAGAGGCACCACTCCAGGTTAGTGCCAAGGTCGTACTGGCACCATCGCAGGTGTATTCAACCGGCAATGTGCCTCCTTCGACCACTTCAGGACTGATCAATGTAAAACCGCTGCTATTGGATGAGGTCCCAGGATTGTTTGAAGACTGAGGACCATTCTCTGACATGTGGACGGTATACACAGCAGTCCTGGCGGTTATGAACAGTGTTTGATTGTCTTCACCGACAAAAGTTACATTGGTGGGGTTTTCCGGTGTTGGTATATCTTTCAGGTGAACACCGGAGGCATCATAGATCTGGACCTGGTTGGGTGTTGTAAGGTAAACATTACCATATTCATCCAATGTCATCCCATCCGACCCGGTGGACACAAACAAGCGTTTAGTAGATAAAGTACTGTCGCCATTGATGTCGTAGGCAAAGGTCTGCCCAGCTCCATAATCGGCCACGTAGAGCGTTTTTCCATCGTCCGTACCGACGATCCCGTTTGGCTTGACCATATCGCTGATCACGCGCATAACTTTGCTGTAGTCCGGCGAAAGGTAGTAGACATCCTCGCCTTCCTGCACGACCGGAGATTGGTACGCTGGGTCAGTGAAGTAAATTCCTCCCTGCGGGTCAATCCACAGGTCATTTGGCTCATTAAATCGGAGACCGTTGTACATATCGGTGAGGACAGTGATCTGGCCGTTTGGATTGATCGAGATTACCCGTCCATTGCCACCTTCACAGACTATCAAGTTACCGCTCCCATCGAATGCCAGCCCATTAGGGCCGTTCAGCCCATCAAGAAAAAAAGTTACATTGCCAACCAGAGACCATTTATAAATCATGCCAGCACCGATGTCGGAAAAATATACGTTGCCATTTTGATCGGTCGCAGGTCCTTCAGCGAATTGATAACTGCCAATCACAGGGACAAGATTTAAGTTTTGAGAAAAGTTAAATCCGGGCATTTTGCTCATTGGGGTGACGGTAACCAGCTCCTGCGTTTCGTCAGCGCTGGACTCTATGAGGGTCTCCATCAACGTCCTGGTGTCTGGCACTTTACCGCAGGCAACAATTCCAGCAACAAAGGGGATGGCAATGAGTATAAACACATACTTGGCATATTGCATGATTTCATCTCCGTTCCTCGAGTAACTTTATGATGACACATTGATTATGTCTGTCATGTCTTGATCTACGGACATTCCACTTGCGGTTATTCTTAGTTTATCCATACAGTAAGAAGAACAGGAGTGCCTGCAATCACTATTCCCAGATTGTAAGTATGTAAGTATTCATCAATACCCATGACAGTAATCATGGGTTTAATTACCTGATGATGACCCCAAGCATGCAGGATTTACCTGGCTATATGATAAGATTTAGACATGCAAAATGAAGTTCTAAATAGCAAACGCGTTTTTCAAACTGCAGCCTGGATGTGGCTTTTTTACCTGGTATCTTTAGCCATCGTGGATTCGTTGATATACCATTCCAGCAGACCCTTTACCCCAATTTTGATTTATCACCTGCTCAATGGCATCCCGGCGCTAATCTTTTTAGGGATGTCTTACTCAAAATTGCTGGAAAACCGGGCAGGGCCCGTTGTGCCTATGATGATCGTACTCATAACCGCAACTCCCATCCTGGTTAACTATTTATTTAATCTGCACCTCCCGCCAGCCCCACTTTCTAACCTTGAGGGAATGATAATAAGACAATTGCCAGTACTGTTCATAGGATTGGTTTTGGTGGCCTGGCATTACAGCCTGATAACCATGATCCTTTATATTCTTGGTACCAATCTATTCGAATTTGCTATAGTCTTTGGTTTTGGTCTTATGGACAGAGCACTTCTATCTGCTTTTTCTTTCCTCATCATTATCAGGACGGTTTGTTTTTTGGTAGTTGGCATTTTCATTAATCAACTGATCATTCATCTGCGCAAGCAGCAGGACTCTTTAATTGTTGCAAACAACCAGCTAACCCACTATGCCAGAACCGTTGAAAATTTAACCCTCAGCCGGGAGCGCAACCGTATGTCCCGGGAACTGCATGACACAGTCGTTCATACTTTGAGCGGGTTGTCGGTGCAGTTGGAAACCACTAAAGCCTATTGGGATATTGATCCCGATACTGCCAGGAATCTACTCGATCATTCGCTTGAGGAAACTCGCACTGGTCTGCAAGAAACCAGGCGCGCCATCAAGGCGTTGCGTGCCAGCCCATTAGAGGATCTTGGGCTTGTCAGGGCTATTCAAAATTTGATCGAATCTGCACAGGAACGAGATCACTTAGTCATGGATGTCTCCCTTCCTGATCCAGACATTTTCATCTCTCCGGATGTGGAGCAGTGTGTCTATCGCATCACCCAGGAAGCCGTGGAAAATGTCATTCACCATGCACATGCCCATAATATGACCATTCGCCTGGTAGCTGTGAAGAAAGATCTTGAACTCGTTATCAAAGACGATGGTATTGGGTTCGAACCTGTAACAGATTTATCGCCCGGCCATTTTGGTATTGTCGGGATGAAAGAGCGTGTTCAGTTGGTGGGTGGTCAACTGACAATTGATAGTTCCTCAAATGGCGGAACAACCATCCGGCTTTACATCAAAGGAGGTATCGGATGAGGGTAATTATTTGTGATGATCAAGCCATTGTGAGGGATGGATTGGAATTATTATTGAAACTCGAAAAAGATATGTCTGTGGTTGGTTTAGCTCAGGATGGTGCTGAAGCAATTGAGATGGTATCCAAATTTTCCCCCGATCTGGTGTTGATGGATTTAAAAATGCCAGGTATGAATGGTGTGGAATCTACCCGGAGAATCTGCACAGAATATCCATCGGTGAAGGTGCTGGTTTTAACCACATTCGATGATGATGAGTGGGTTTTCGATGCCATTCGAGCTGGAGCATCTGGTTATCTGCTGAAAGACACTCCCCGCGAAAAACTGATTGAAGCCATCCGCGGAACCATGATTGGGAAAACCTATGTGGATCCGATCGTGGCGGGAAAATTGCTAGATCAGGTTGCAAGCCAACAGGAACAACCTCAGACTTTGATCACCGATAAGCTCTCCGAGCGAGAAGTGGATGTTCTGCGATTGATCGCCCTTGGATTTTCCAATACGGAAATCGCAGACAGGTTGCATCTATCTGAGGGTACGGTGCGAAATCATGTCAGTTCAATCTTTTCTAAACTCGATGTTTCGGATCGTACGCAAGCAGCGATTATTGCGATAAAGCATGGGCTGGACAGATAAAATACTTACCTAGTCAACAAGGGTAGGCAGATTGAAGATCTAATCTCAGGGGGAGACAATAACCATTCACCCATTTTTAGTCATTTTGTGCAAGGATCAGTGAGAACATTCAATTCCTTATGATGATGTTCCAAGTTTAATGAAAGCCTCACTAATTCTAGTGATTCACTGGATACTCGAAATTACTAATTATTGCTAGTTGGTTTACTGCATCTTTGTGTTGTAAGAGAATAGCTGGTTGGATAAGATTAATCTATCCCTCATTAGATTTAGTCATAAGGTCTCTATCAATATAAGAACAAACTTTTCTCTGCATTGCTTTCTACCCAACCTTAGACGAGGAGGTGATCTATAAGGATTGTTTAAAACGATAGCAATAATGTATATCAATATTATGAATCCAAATAGAAGAGGAGAAATGATAATGAAACATGTCTATAAGATTAGTTTGATCTTGATTGTGTTGGTGATGGTATTATCTGCATGTGGCCCAGCAGCAACGTCCACTACAGTTCCACCAACTGAAATCCCCGCCTCACCTGTTCCGCCGACCACTGCACCCACCGCAGCAGTGCAACCTCCCACAGCAGTCCCACCAACCGCGGTTCCACCTACTGAAGTTCCACCTACTGAAGTCTCTGGCCCACAAGGGACTTTGCGCGTGGCCTTATCCGGTGAGCCAGCCTCCCTATATATCCCAAACACTCCAGATATGAATTCCGATACCGCTGCGTCTCAGCTCTACGATCCACTCGTGCAGTTGGACGACCAGGGAAATATCCAGCCTTCACTTGCTGAGAGTTGGGATATCTCTGCTGATGGGACAGAATACACCTTCCACCTACGAAAAGGAGTTACCTTCCATAATGGTGATCCTTTTACAGCTGATGATGTGGTCGCAACTTGGGAATATGGTAAGAATCCCGATACATCAAAATGGCCCGATCGGTTCGAGATTGCTAAGACTGTAGAAAAGATTGATGACTTTACAGTCAAAGTTACTACTGATGGTCCTAAACCACTCTTACTGATTACAATGTGGGATTTCTGGTCGATCATCCCCAAAGCATATATGGATAAAGTAGGCGTAGCTGGTTTCGAGCAGGCTCCAGTTGGTACCGGGCCCTTCGAATTCGTTGAATGGGTCAAGGGAGACCATATTACCTATAAGGCCAACCCCAACTATTGGCAAAGTGGTCTACCAAAGGCTGAAACACTTACCTTCCGCTTTATTCCAGATTCCGCCACGCGTGTGGCAGCTATTCAAACCGATGAAGTGGACATTGTCACTCGATTGACAGCTGAGGAATCCCAGAGCTTAAAGGATGTTTCAGGGGTCAAGACTCTTGAGTATCCCCTTACGCGTGAATATTACATTGCATTCAATAACCTGACGACGGGTATAGGCCAGCCGACCATGGATGCAAAGGTCCGCCAGGCCATGAACTATGCCGTGGATATCGACGGGATTTTGAAAGCCTTATTCCTCGGTTATGGGAAACGGTCGACAGGTTTCGTCGCCACTGGAGAGCTGGGTTATGGCAATGTCCAGCCATTCGCCTATGATCCAGAAAAAGCCAAGCAGCTTCTGAAAGAAGCAGGTTATGAAAATGGTTTCACAATCGACATGGCTTGCCCAGCTGGTGCTTACAGCTCCTTTGAGGAAGTTTGCCAGGCAATCGTAGGAAATTTGGGCGAAGTAGGTATAACCGTTAACTTAAATATCATGGAATCGGGTCAATATTGGGACCTGGAAGCTAAGAAGCAGTTACCACCACTCTTCGGAGATGCCTGGGCTGATACCAGTGGTGAAGCCTACAACCGCTTATATGGCGCATTGGGCGGTAATAACGCGGCTTACTCCTCCTGGTCCGATCCCAAGATCGACGAGCTCCTAAAGTCGATCTCGGAAGAGGTAGATACTGCCAAACGTAAGGCATTGTATGAGGAGCTTCAGGTTTACATGCAGGTAAACCCACCATTCATCTACCTGTATGAGCCCTATACTTTCGAGGCGACCAGGGATACGGTTCAAAACTACAGCCCACGCCACTCAGAGTTTGTTTACTTCACGAACACAACAGTTGCCGCTCCTTAATAGAATTATTGCACATAGTTTCCTCAAAGAAATGAAAGCGAGTTTCAATGATGAAAATATACATTTCTTGAGGGAATCGTATGAGAAAGTCAATGAACCTTGGGGAGGGTTAAAGAATAACCCTCCCCAAGTAATGATTATCAGGAACATTGTAGAAAGAACATAGCTGTAAAATATCTGTAGGCAGGCCTAGTAAGGAGGAAGATACAGATGTTGCGCTATTTTTTGAATAAACTAGCTCTTTCCATCCTTTTGCTCCTCGGCGTACTGGCTTTGGTATTTCTCATGCTTCGCGTCACTGGAGATCCTGCTGCTCTCATGATGCCACGCGAAGCCTCGCCGCAGGAGATCGAGGCCTTTCGTGAAAAAATGGGTTTCAACCGACCTCTCGGGGTACAGTTTGTTGACTTTATGTCAAAAGCGGTCGTCGGTAATTTTGGCAATTCCCTTCATTACAACACACCCGCCTTGCCCCTGGTGGTACAACGATTACCAGCCACAGTTGAATTGGCAGCTGTTGGGCTTCTCATGGCTCTTTTTATTGGCGTTCCATTAGGTCTTGTGGGAGGTTTTAACCCTGGAAGTTTGATCGACTCATTTGGCCGTTTGCTTGGTTTGTTGGGACAATGTATCCCCAATTTCTGGCTTGCACTTATCCTTATCCTTATCTTCGCTGTTCGCTATGGTTGGTTTCCTGCTTTTGGTCGGGATGAACCCAAATCGGTGATCCTGCCAGCGTTTGTGCTTGGGTTGGCTGTTATGAGTCAAATCCTCCGCATGACCCGTTCTACTGTTTTGGAAGTACGCAGCGAGGACTACATTCGAACTGCACGCAGCAAAGGACTTAATTCACGTACGATCTACTTCAAACATGTGCTTAGGAATGTCTCCATCCCTCTAGTGAGCCTGATTGGAGTACAGTTCTGTTATATGCTTAGCGGTTCTGTCTACATCGAAACGATTTTCGCTTGGCCTGGAATGGGGCGGTTGCTTCAAGAGTCAATCGGCTGGCGAGATTTTCCACTCGTTCAGGCATTAGCGGTATTCACTAGTGTGGTGGTGATTACTCTGAATCTCGCAACCGATCTGGCTTATGCATTGCTTGATCCAAGGATCCGTTATGGCAAGTAATGCCTTGACCCCTCAATCCGACAGCCTGCTCACCAGTCAAAACACATTGAAGGATAAGCTGGGCTATTTATTGCGCTTGCTCCGGCGAGACCGGAGCGGCATCATTGGTCTAATCATGTTCACCATAGTCCTTTTTGCTGCAGTCTTTTCCCGCAATATCTCCACCCAGGATCCTTTAAAACAGCAACTAAGCGCCGGTAGAATGGCTCCAGCATGGACTGTAGGCGGCTCCTGGAGTCATCCATTTGGCACAGACAGCCTCGGCAGGGACTTATATAGCCGAGTTGTTTATGGGGCACGTGTATCATTAACTGTCGCTTTCTTCGGCGTATTAATTGCCGCTACGCTTGGTATGGTCCTTGGTTTAATAGCAGGCTATTTCGGGGGAAAAACAGATACCATTATCATGACCCCAATCAATCTGATTCTATCATTACCTTACCTTCTTTTTGTTGTATTTATTGCTTCCATCCTGGGGCGGAGCCTGATCAATGTGATCCTGATTTTTGGAATCACAGATTCACCTATTTTCGCCCGCGTGACACGCGGTGAAGTATTACGCATCCGCGAAAGTGCATATGTAGAGTCAGCAGTCAGTGCCGGCGCGCGTTGGGGTCGGATCCTTTTTTCCCACATCTTGCCCAATCTTATCGGTCCGATCATTACCTTAGCCACATTTGAAATGTCTGCAATGATCTTCTATGAAGCCGGCCTTGGATTTTTAGGTTTGAGTGTACCTCCTACGGTGCCTAGTTGGGGCAACATGTTAGCTGAGGGACGCAAGTACCTGGCAAATTATCCCTGGTTAACCACTTTCCCCGGTTTAGCTATCATGTTCACCTCGATGGCGATGAACCTGCTTGGTGATTGGTTACGCGATGTCCTTGACCCCCGCTTACGACGGGCAAGGAAGTAAGGTATCGGACGACGATGTCATTGATTCTGGAGGTTAAGGATCTCATAACCAAATTCTATACTGTGGATGGTGTCGTTAATGCCATTAATGGGGTTAGTTTTAATTTATTTGAGGGCGAAACCCTGGCTGTCGTGGGTGAGAGTGGCAGTGGTAAGAGCGTTTCCATGTTGTCACTGCTTGGACTGATTCGTATGCCTCCAGGCCGGATTGAAGGTGGGGAAGCCCTATTCCATGGCTCGCATGGGACACGTGATTTGCTGAAACTCACTCAAAAGGAATTAAATGATGTGCGAGGAGGGCAAATCAGTTTTGTTTTTCAAGATGCACAAATGTCACTTAATCCCATCCTCAGGATCGGTGATCAGATCTCAGAGACACTCACCCAACACATGGGATTAAACAAGGAACAGGCGCATGCCCGATCGATTGAACTGCTAACCGAGGTTGGAATCCCAGACCCGCAATTACGTTATGGTAATTATCCATTTGAATTTTCTGGTGGGATGCGCCAACGAGTGATGATTGCCATTGCTATCGCCTGTAACCCGCAAATCGTCATTGCTGATGAACCAACGACAGCCCTGGATGTAACCATCCAAGCCCAAATGGTTAATATTTTCAAACGATTGCGCAAAAAACTGGGAATGGCAATTATATGGATCACTCATGACCTTGGAGTGGTAGCCGGGTTGGCTGAGCGGGTTCTCGTCTTCTACGGAGGGCGGGTCGTGGAGAGTGCTCTAGTAGACGACTTGTATGAGCACCCTGCCCATCCCTATACGATTGGGCTTCTTCAAGCACTGCCCCGGCTGGATACAAAGGAATCTCGCCGGCTAGTAAGTATTGAAGGCACCCCACCGGATTTGCTGATCCCACTTCGGAATTGTCCGTTTGCCTGGCGGTGCAAGTATGTATTTGAACGCTGTTGGAAAGAAATCCCACAACTATACCCGGTTGGTGAAAATCATATGACCGCCTGTTTCTACGACCTGGAGAAAGGCGATGTCCGTGATGCCTGAGGATGGGGTTCTGATCCGCGTCGTGAATTTAAAAAAATATTACCCGATTCACGAGGGGTTTTTCGCCAATGTTCGTCGTTGGATCAAAGCGGTTGATGATATCTCATTTGAAATTCATAAAGGCGAGACCTTGGGATTGGTCGGTGAAAGTGGTTGCGGTAAGACCACCACAGCACGGGCTATTCTTCAATTGCAACCACCAACAGCTGGAGAAGTATTCTTAGAAGACATTGAGTTAACCCAGCTTAGTTTTCAAAAAATGCGTCAGCTGCGTACTAGAATGCAAATTGTCTTCCAAGATCCGTATGCTTCATTAAATCCACGCCATTCGGTCGAACATATTATCGGAGAGCCATTGATCATCCATCATATGCTATCTGGAAAGGCTTTACACCAACGGGTGGCAGAATTACTTACCCTTGTGGGGTTGGACCCTGCATACGTGCGTCGTTTTCCGCATGAGTTTTCGGGAGGTCAAAGACAGCGTATCATGATCGCCCGTGCGCTTTCTGTGAACCCTGATTTCTTGGTTTGTGACGAGCCAATCTCAGCACTGGATGTATCTATTCAAGCCCAGGTGGTCAACCTGCTTCAATCCCTGCAGGAACAGCTTGGCGTGGCTTATTTATTTGTCGCTCATGATTTGAGTATGGTCAAGCATATCTCGCACCGTATTGTAGTCATGTATTTAGGTCATTGTATGGAATCGACTGACCGCAACACCTTATTTGATGATCCACTACACCCATACACCCAGTCCCTAACTTCAGCAGTGCCCATACCTAATCCAAAGCTCGAGCGCAAACGACAAAGGATCATCCTTAAAGGTGAACCGCCCAGCCCTGCAAATCCACCAACTGGTTGTGTTTTCCATCCCCGCTGCCTGCTCGCTGCAGAAATCTGCAAAACGGATATTCCTGAGTTTAAAGAAATCTATCCTGGCCATTATGTCGCCTGCCATCTGGCTGATGCTGCAGGTCACAGTAAAATCCCCGAGTCTGCCCTCATCGACCAAGATCAGGGATAGTGGAAGCCAGATGACTCCCGTAGGTTTAAACGGCAGATGGAAAAGCGTTTACACTCCTGGCAATCACCACAAACAATCTGCGTGTACTGCAGACATCTGGATAGTTGGCAATGACTCAGAAGATTATTGATGAAGGTATGCCTCAATACATATGCCAGGAGATATATACCTTGCTAAAAATTGAGGAAAAATGAAAACGATCTCTGAAAAAGTCAAATTGGTTGTAGCAGGCGGGGGGACTGCTGGTCATATCGCCGCCATACAAGCAGCCCGCCTGGGGGTAAAAACATCAGTCATTGAAGCTGGGACCATGTTAGGCGGAACGATGACTGCTGGTGGCGTTTATATGCCCAATCATTTCTTCAGTACGAAGGGACCTGTTGTTCAAGGGATTCCCTGGGAGTTATATACCAAAACAAAAGAGATCGAAGGGCTTCCGATTCCAGATTATCGAAAGAGAAGACCGGTGGAATCACCTGGATATTACAGTTATATTAATATCCCGGTTTATGCCGCACTAAGCGAAGAGGAAGCGCTCAAAGCGGGTGTGGTCCTGCATTACCACGAGTTTATTGCTGAAGTTAAGTCTGCAGGAAATCTATGGGAGATCACCTCTTTTGGACGGGGAATCAAACGCATCACCAAAGCTAATGAGATTATTGACTGCACCGGCGATTCCGATATCGTAAGAATCCTGGGACTCAAGGTACTCAAATCTCGAGATTGCCAACCGGGTGCACTTCAATACAAGATCGAGGGCATCGAACACGAGCAGATATGGAAAGGAGAGGTCCAAACCATATACGAGGAAGCCATGCAAAACGGGATCTTACAAAAAGGTGATTTTGCATATCCAAACATGGAAACTTTCAAATACTACCTTGACCATGGCGGTCATAATGCCACCCATATCTATGACGCCAACACATCCGATTGTGATGGTCAGACAAGGGCAAACATCGAGGGTAGAGTGCGTATGTTGCGGATGTTCAAGTTCGTCAAAAATTCAATCCCAGGTTGTGATAGAGCTGAAATCAAAATGATGGCGCCCTATGCAATTGCTCGTGAAACCTATCATACCCAGGGAGAATATGTCATTACGGGGGAGGATTTCCTCAAAGCAGTCAGTTTTGAGGATAAGGTATGTAATGCATTCAACTATATTGACATGCATAGTCAGGAAACAGGCTGTGAAGTCCAATTTCTCGAGACAGATGATCTCCTTCCAAAGGTTCCATTCCGAGCCTTGATCCCAAAAGACAGCCAGCGTATTACCGTGGCTGGTAGAAATATATCAGCAAACCGAGTTTCTTTTGCTGGAATCCGTGCCCAGTGTATTTGCATGGCCATGGGACAAGCCATGGGAGCAGCAGCTGCACTGGCTACTCAACGGGGGGTAGCCTCCAGGGATGTGCCCAGCCAGGATATTGTGGCTGTAACAGTTGAGCACGGAGCGGTTCCATTATGATTTTTTTGAGGATGAAAAGAGATGGCTTATATCAATGATGCAGCAAGGCAGGTGCCGGTTATTACCGAGACAGATGTACTGGTAGTAGGAAGCGGTCCGGGTGGATTGGCTGCGGCAATAAGCTCAGCCCGCGCTGGTGTTGATACCATGCTTGTGGAGCGATTCGGTTGCCTGGGTGGCAATCTCACCATTGTAGGAGTGGAAGGTATCGCATGGTACCGTAAAGAAGGAACCATTGATGTAGAAGGAATCGGTATTGAATTTGAGCAACGCGCCAAAGTTATAGGTGCAACCAGCCCAGAGCCCCAATCCAAGAGTGAGGCGATCAATGCAGAGATGTTCAAATATGTGGCAGATGTGATGGTTCAAGAGGCAGGCGTTATTCCCCTACTTCACAGCGTTGTGATTGATACCATCATAGAAGATAGCATAATCAAGGGTGTTATCATCCACAACAAATCTGGCAGACAAGCAATTTTGGCAAAGCGGGTGATTGATGCTACCGGGGATGCAGATTTGGCATTTTTCTCCGGTGCCCCTTACAAAAAAACTCCCAAAGAAGAAATGCTTTCTGTGACGGTGATGTTTTCAGTTTCGGGGGTGAACAGGAAGCGCTTTCTTGAATATGTAAAAGGAAATCCTACCACCTATAAGGATTGGGGCAAGAATTGGGATATGCAAACAGATGGAAAGGAAGATGACCTTTTCAGCCCTTATCTTGAACATCCATTTAATCAGGCGCGTGAGCTAGGAGTAATCCCAAAAGGTCTCACGAGCATCGGAGGTACTTGGAGTACCATCACTGACTATGGAGAAGCCACATATCTCAATATGATCCATATGACAAATTATGATGGCACGGATGTATGGGATCTGACCAAGGCAGAGATCGATGGAAGGTATCAAGCACTTCAGGCGATTAAAGCTTTACGACACTTTGCTCCTGGTTTCGAAGAAGCCGAATTGAGGAATTATGGTATGACCGTGGGGATTCGGGATACCCGCAAAATTATTGGCTGGTATGAGCTGACCGAGCATGATGTAAAAAACCAGGCCCGTTTTGAAGATTCAATCGGCATATTCCCTGAGTTCATCGATGGCTATGGCGTCCTGATCCTTCCCACCACGGGCCGATACTATCAGGTTCCCTTTGGGATTTTGGTACCAAAAAACGTGGAAAATTTACTAATTGCAGGACGTTGTGTGGCGGGCGATAAGATTTCACACGCCTCGGTACGCAATATGATGTGCTGCACGGTGACTGGCCAGGGTGCAGGTGTGGCAGCCGCGGTCTCGGTAAAGGATGGCGTAAAAACCAGCGAAGTTAAGATTAATCACCTTCAAAAGGCTCTTGAAAAGCAAGGGGTTCGAATTAAGTAGAACCCAAATAATACTAATACCCCAATATATTACTCATCGAAAGGAATTAAATACAAAGAATTCAATGAACACTTACACTGATCTAAACACCCCCGAACGCATTCTGCTTGGCCCGGGTCCGAGCATGGTTCCCCCGCGTGTTCTTCAAGCCATGGCGCATCCACTGGTTGGTCACCTCGACCCGCAATTTATTGTCCTTATGAAAGAGGTCCAAGAATTATTACGCTACGTCTTTCAAACAAAAAATCTCATGACCTTACCTGTATCAGGTACTGGAAGCGCTGGCATGGAAGCTGCGGTTGCCAACTTGATCGAACCGGGCGATTCCATCATGGTTGGTGTGAACGGTTACTTCGGTGAGCGAATATGTGAAATGGCGAGTCGTTATGGTGCTGTTGTTCATCGCCTGGATAAACCTTGGGGGGATGTATTTACACCACAGGAGATTGATACAGCATTGACTCAAAAGAAGGCCAAGGTTGTCGCACTTGTGCATGCAGAGACCTCAACAGGTGCATTGACCCCCCTGGAAGGTATGGCTGAGATTGTCCACAAGCATGGAGCATTATTATTAATCGACTGTGTCACTTCGCTAGGTGGGATTCCGATCAAGATTGATGACTGGGATATTGATATTGCTTACAGTGGCACCCAGAAGTGCTTAAGCTGCCCGCCCGGATTGGCACCTATCACCATCGGGCACCGCGCTCAGGAAGCCCTCCACCAGCGAAAAACAAAGGTAGCCAACTGGTACCTGGATATGACCATGCTCGAGCATTACTGGGGTGAAGAGCGTACCTACCATCACACCGCCCCTATCAGCATGAATTTTGGTCTTCGGGAAGCATTACGTCTGGTTCAAGAAGAGGGATTGGAGGCACGATTTTTACGCCACAGGACGAATAGCGAATTTCTTTGGAATGAATTGGAGCATCTCAACCTGAACTTGATTGTCCCACTTGATCACCGGCTGCCTTCTGTCACTACTGTGGCAGTACCAGATGGTGTTATCGATGCCGAGATCCGCAGGAGACTCCTGGAGGAATACAACATTGAAATTGCCGGTGGTTTAGGATCTTTCAAGGGCAAGGTTTGGCGCATTGGGCTGATGGGTTATTCATCACGCAAGGAAAATGTTGCTCTTCTGATATCAGCTTTGTCACGCGTGCTTTAATTAAAAATCGAAATCATCGCCAATTGAGTAGAGGATTAGACTATTGACATTTATACAAAGTGTGTCCGGATACAATAAGTTTAGACGCTTTATCTGGCTTGTCTGAATTTTCAACCTTGGTTGTTGAGTGATGTTTGGAATTGGCGTTTTATCTTCTTCATACCTGGTGCGATATAATGACCAGGTCTAATGTTCAATAATATATTAGCCTATTTGTACCAAGTCACCTGGGTGATCGGCAGCATTTTTCCATGGAGATGTAAATGATTAGGACGCGGTTACTCATCGGTTTTGTGTTGGTAGCCTTGCTTCCTGTGATTGGTTTGGGTATTGGTACGTACATCGTCAGTTACCAAAGCGGACGTCAGCAATCCATTGATCGGCTCGAATCGGTTGCGGCTCGCAAGGAGTTAGCCGTTCAGGTCTGGGTACAATCTCTGCAAGAGGAATTACAGATCGCGGCACGAAGCGATTATTCTCCAAAGTTGGTCGCAAATGCGATACGTTTATCCAATGAGGGCGAAGTACATGCCTGGTACAACGATATGGTCCGGAAATGGCTGCAGATATTCGTCAATCATTCCAATCAATTCAATGAGCTGTTTCTGGTTGATCGGAATGGTAAGGTCGTACTATCTACTGCACAAAATCGTGAACAAAGCAACTATACAAATTTTATCTTCGATTCTAAGGGACTAGCCGAATCTTATACACAGCTTCCATTTATTCGGAGTTCTATTAATGCAAGCCCTGACGAATTGTATTCTGATATTTCGTCCGTCTTTGTGTTGATTCCAGTGAATGGCGATGATGGCCAACTGTTGGGTGCGATTGGTGGCAAAGCTCGGATTGATAGTTTACAAGCAGTTTTAAATGAAAAAACAGGCTTAGGTTCAACAGGACAAGCATATCTTGTCAACTGGAACCATTCCTTATTGATCGGTACAAATTTAGATGAGAGCTCATTAAATGGAGCGATAGTAAATTCTATTCACGCCACAGGGATCGATTATGCCATCGATAATGCTGCTAATTTAGCTGGGATTTACAAGAACCCTCAGGGAACAAACGTGGTTGGTATTTACCGATGGCTTCCGGATTTGAATGTCGTTCTATCGGTTGAACAAGATTCCTCAGAGGCTTTTCAAGCTGTCTCAGCTGGTACAGTGATGAATCTCATCGTCGCAGTGATTGCACTGGTTTTTGCAATACTGGCTGCGATGTATATGACCCGAAATATTGCGAATCCTATCGTTAATCTAGCTCGTACCGCCACTCAGATCGCACAAGGTGACCTAAATAAGACAGCAGATATAGTCCGTGAAGATGAGGTGGGCGCATTAGCCCGCGCATTTAATATTATGACTGGCCAGCTTCGAGATTTGATCGGCTCTCTGGAACAACGCGTGGGTGAGCGAACCCGTGCTCTTCAGATTGCAAATGAATCATTGGAACGAAGAGCTTTACAGATGGAAACCAGCGCTCAAGTTGGTCGCGAGATCACTTCAATTCTGGATCTGGACACTCTCTTGAATCGTGTGGTTGAGTTGATTCAGGATGCTTTTAGGTATTACCATGTCCAGGTGTTTCTATTGGATAGGGAGTCTAACCAGTTAGTATTGCGTGCCAGCAGCATGCGCCACCCCGTTCAATTTTCACGTTTGGATGTAGGAAAAACAAGTATCAATGGTTTAGTTGCTGAAACAGGTGAAATCTCGATGGTGAACGACGTATCACAAAATCCAGATTTTTTGATTGATAGCGAATTGCCTGAAACTCATTCTGAACTAGTCATTCCCCTTCGCCAGGCGGAGCATGTCATCGGGACGCTCGATGTGCAGAGCTCGAGCGTCAATGCCTTCAGCAAGGAAGATATCCTGGTAGTCCAGGGCCTGGGAGATCAGATCGCTGTGGCGATTGAAAATGCTCATTTATATGATAGAAGTCGGGAATTAGCGGTTCTAGCTGAGCGTCATCGACTGTCGCGCGAACTTCACGATTCGGTGACCCAGTCGCTTTACAGCCTGGTTCTCTTTTCCGAAGGCTGGCGCCGTACACTTGATACCAAGGTTGGCCCACAGATCGAAGAATATTTTAATCGAATTGGCGAGATTGCCCAGCAATCCTTACGAGAAATGCGCCTTCTCATCTATGAATTACGGCCTCCTACTCTGGAGCAAGTAGGCCTGCTGGGTGCTCTCCAAAAACGTATCGATGCTGTTGAAAAACAGGTCGGGATAGAGGCGCGGGTGGTGATGGAGGATTTCATTGACCTACCCATTGAACTAGAGCAAGACCTGTATTGGATCGCCCAGGAAGCCCTAAATAATGCCTTAAAACATGGTCACGCAACCCGTGAGGCTGTGCGGATTTGTACTGAGAATTCACATGTCATCTTGGAAATTACTGATAATGGCGTTGGTTTTGATCCAGATGACATTGAGCACCGAGGTGGAATGGGATTAACCAGTATGGTCGAGCGGGCTAAAAACATCGGCGGTGAACTAACAATCAGCTCTCATTATAATGAAGGTACAATAGTAAGGACAAGTGTCCCATTTGTAATGACATCCTGAACTTTTTTTTGTGACTTGTTAGATTAATGGGAAGATAAGAATGACTGTTATCCGGATCTTGATCGCAGATGACCATCCAATTATTCGGGAGGCTCTCCGTACGCTGATTCGCACAGATCCTGGCATGGAATTGGTCGGAGAAGCTGTGAATGGCACGGATGCTGTTGAAAAGGCGAGGACTCTGAAACCGAATGTGATATTAATGGATTTAGTGATGCCGGAAAAAGATGGTATCCAGGCAATTAGTGAGATCAAGGAAAAAGATCCGTCTGTGTCCATCCTTGTCTTAACAAGTTTTTCAGAGGAGGATAAAGTATTTCCGGCTATTCGAGCTGGTGCATTAGGTTACTTACTAAAAGATTCTTCTCCTCAAGAACTGCTTCAGGCTATTTACAATGTCCATCAAGGCAAAGCCTCCCTGCATCCGAGTATTGCCCTGCAATTGATGCGAGAAATTAACCGGCCATCAGATCTGCCCCCTGCAAAGGATCCTTTGAGCGAGCGCGAGCTGGAAGTGCTTAAGCTGGTTGCCCAGGGATTGACCAATCACGAAATCGCAGAGCGCTTGTATATAAGTGAATGGACTGTTTCATCTCATGTCAGAAATATACTTGGAAAATTACATTTGGCTAATCGAACCCAAGCTGCTCTTTATGCACTGCGAGAGGGGCTTGCGGATCTAAAAAAGCCAAACCTATAAGTAACACCCACCATTATATATACTGGATGGCGCGTCTGATGCCAGGATAGGTAATAAATCATCCATTAGGCGCATGATCCAATCTGTACGAATCCCTTCTCTAATGCACAGACTTTTCGTGACCCTCCCAATACGGTTTTCGAATCTCCCTCTTTAGAACCTTTCCAGTGCCTCCTTTAGGTAACTCATCCCAAAACTCAACGGTCTTTGGAGCTTTATATCTCGCCAGATGCTCTTTCACAAATGCTATGATTTCATCTTCGGAGACCTTAGCGCCAGGCTTAAGCACTACGATCGCTTTGGCAACTTCACCCCATTTATCATCCGGAACACCAATCACAACCGTCTCAAAAACCGCAGGGTAATTCAAGATTACCTTCTCTACCTCGACAGAGGAAATATTCTCTCCGCCAGAGATAATGATATCTTTCTTGCGATCTACAATCGTTATATACCCTTCATCATCTACAACTGCCATATCCCCCGAATGGAACCAGCCATCCACAATTGCTTCTGACGTAGCTTGAGGATCTTTTAGATACTCCTTCATTACGATATTGCTCCTGAAAATGATCTCTCCCATGGTTTTTTCATTATGAGGGACATCTTGGCTCGATTCGTCGACTACACGCAATCTCACACCGACGATTGGTAAACCTGTCTTCACCTGTGTTTTCAGCCGTGTAGTTTCGTCTCCCTTTAGATGAGGCTTGGGACGCGCAATCACCCCAAAAGGAGAGGTTTCAGTCAGCCCGTATCCAACGATGGCTTTGCAACCGATTTCTTTTTCCAGGCTCTCGATTAATGAATAAGGAGATGGAGCACCACCAATGATAATTTCCTTCAAGCTGCTTAAATCCCGTTTCTTCAAGTCAGAGTGTGCCAGTAGCCCATTAAATATCGCCGGAACACCCAATATTTTAGTGATCCTCTCTTCTTCAATAAGCCTTAATACTTCCCCAAAGTCCATCTTGCGTAACATGACATGTTTACCACCTACTGCGGTTAGGAATTGTGGTGTACCCCATCCATTTACATGGAACAATGGCACGACATGTAATAAGGCGTCTTCATCGGTAACTTGAAACCCGTTTATAGCGCTTAGCGTGTGCAAATACAGGCTTCGGCTGGTGATTGCCACACCCTTGGGAGCTCCTACTGTACCCGAGGTATAAAATAGTTCAATCACCGCATTCTCATCTACTGCGTCCAGGTCGAATTCAGCTTGCGGAGATTGTTTTTCCAATACAGTCTCGTAATGGAGAGCCCAATCAACATCCCTTTCAGCTTCAATCACAATATAGTCTTTCACTTTCGGCAATCTTGGCCGCAGCTCTTCAACCATCGGAAGGAAGTCTTGATGAAAACATAAGACCTGCGCTTCAGCGTGATTAAGGATATATTCAATCTCGCTGCTATTTAGTCGGATATTGATAGGGTTAAGCACACCCTGGATTTGCGGAACACCATAATAGGCTTCAAGCAACTGGTGTGAATTATAGGCAATGAAAGAGATCACTGTGCCCTTACCGGATCCTAAACCGCTAAGGGCATTGGCTAACCGATTGATGCGTTGATCATATTCCGCATAGGTGAAACGCCTATCACCATCCACAATTCCAATCTTATTGCCATAAAGCTCCGCTGCTCTCTGCCTGAATTCCAAAGGTGTCAGTGGCACGAACATCAGCTCACCCCTTCTTCTTGTACTTTTTTAATTTATCGATAAGGATCGGCAGGAACTCTTGACAATCAGCCACGACACCAATATCCACCTTTTTAAAAACCGGTGATTTGGGATCGATATTAATGGCGAGCATGAATTTCGCCCCAGTCACGCCGACCATGTGCTGCTGTTCTCCGGATAAACCCACACCGATGTAGATCTCCGGCTTAACCATCTTCCCGCTCTGGCCGATCATGGTTTCGATTCCAGCCCAGCCAGCATCCACCACAGGCCTGGTCGAGCCAAGCCCTGCATCCAGCACATTTGCCAACTCCACAATCTGCTCCCAACCAACCTGGTCTCCTGCCCCTGCTCCACCAGCTACAACCGTACGGGCTGATTCCAGATCCACACCTGTTTGTTCTTGGCGTACGATTTCCAGAATCTCGAGACGTGAAGTAATTTCTTCTGGAGGCTCGATCGTAATGATTTTCCCAGTGCGGTTTTTATCTACCGATGGTATCTGGAAGACACCCTGCGCTACCGTCGCCATTTGAGGTTTTCGCTCAGGGCAGACAATCGACATGAACCCTCCATAAGCCGGGATCTTTTGAACCAGATGCATTTCTTGATCGAGTATCAGCTCTACGCAGTGAGCTGTCAGGCCAGTGCCCAGTTTAGCTGCCAGCAAGGGAGCTAACTCTCTCCCCATAAAGGTAGAGCCCAACAGCACGATTTCAGGGTTGTGTTTCTGGATTAGATCAACAAGGGTGGCAGTAAAAATCTGTGGGTGATAATCTCGAAAACAGGTATTATCACCTGCATATATACAATCCGCACCTGCAGCAATCAGCTGATCGCATAAACCAGTAACTTTTTCACCCAACAGCACAGCATCAAGATGAGTTCCAAGTCCATCAGCTAAAGCCTTAGCCTTACCGATCAATTGAAGCGAGACTGGAAGCAGCTGTCCATTGATTTGTTCTGCAATCACCCATACCGGACTGTACTCTCGATTCACTGCAGCACCCCCTTACGGACTAACACCTGGATTATACCTTCAGCTTTTTCATCCAAATTGCCTTCAATCATTTCACAAGCGCGTGTTTCTTCCAGATATTCCAGCTCAGTTACAATGGTTGGGGAACCTTTCTCTCCCACTTGCTCTGGTAGGAGTTCAAGATCATGGTAATTCAGTACACTAATCTGCTTATTACGTGCCTTAAGGATGCTCGAAAAACTAAGCGGCCTGGGAACGTTCAGCTCACGGGTGACGGTCACTACGGCCGGAAGCATCACTTTGACGATGCGATATCCACCTTCGATGGACGCTTTTACGATCATATGAGTGGAAGAACTCTCCAGTATTTCTTTGACCATCGTTACCACGGGCCAATCCAAAAACATGGCCAGCTCAGGTCCCACCCATTCTGTAGCCCCATCACTGCTCTCACGTCCGCAAAATACTAAATCGAAGGAGCCAAGTTTCTTAATCGCACACGCCAGTGTATATGCAGTAGCATAAGCATCTGCAGCCGCGAAAGCTGGATCAGAAAGCAAGTATCCATATTCTGCCCCATAGGCGAGGCACTCTATTACCACGTTTCCTGCTTCTGCAGGCCCCATACTTATAACGGAGATCTCTACACCGAGCTTCGCTTTTAATTGAAGAGCAGCTTCCAAAGCATGTTTATCCAGCGGATTGATCACTAAGGGGATATCGACCCTATTCAGCCTTTTAGTTTTAGGATCGATTCTTACTTTATCCGCCTTGTTCGGATCAGGTACAGCCTTTACACAAACTACAATTTTCAACATTTCGCTCTCAATACGGCAGTATGTTGCAGTTCAAGCACCCATGATTGCATTTTCTTGAGCTACTCAACCTGACAAATGAACCTAGGATAGAACCCATTTGGAGACAATCACCTTCATAATATCTGAGGTTCCCGCGGAGGGTCCCAGTACGTATGCATCGCGGAGATAGCGGGTGACCGGAAATTCCTCCATGCAGCCATAACCACCATGGATATCTACCGCATTTTTTGCGGCTCTCTGGGCCGCTTCGGTGGTGAAGTATTTGGCAACTGCCCACTCATTCCCCGTACGATCGCCCTTATCCTGCAGTGCAGCAGCCCGATAACCAAGCAGGCGACCTGCCTCAAGCTCAATTTTCATATCCGCTAACTTGAACTGTATCGCCTGTAAGTTGCTGATAGATTTCCCATATAAAATGCGGTTATTGGCAAATTTCGCCGCCTCATCCAGACAAGCTTGATGAAGACCAAGAGCACAACCCACCATACCCCCGCGACCCACATCGCTGATGGTTGCCATGGCAACGGTCATACCCTTTCCTTCTTTTCCCACCAGGTTTTCAGCCGGCACTACACAATCCGTTATCTCCAGCTCGCCCGTATTACAGCCACGCATACCCACTTTTCTCTCTTCATGGGTTGGCTTGAAGCCCGGAGTATCTTTTTCGATCAGGAAGGCTGAATAGGTGTCGGGGGTATCTTCTGAAATGGCCAACACAATTTGAACATCAGCTATATGCGAGTTGGTGATAAAACATTTCCTCCCATTGAGCACATAAGAGCCATTCACTTTTTTATATGAGGTGCCACAACTTTTCGGATCTGAACCACCCGATGGCTCCGTCACAGCAGTGGTAGCAAAGCTTTCTACGGTTGCCAGTTTAGGCAAGTATTTTTTCTTCTGATCTTCTGTGCCAAACTTGATCAGCCCTTCTATTCCTAATCCACCAACTTGCATCATCATTGCTGTTGCAACAGATACACGGGCAATTTCTTCCAGAGCAATTAATCTGGCCACATAACCCAAGCCCAATCCGCCGTATGCTTCGGGAATAGTAATGGCCATCATCTCACCCTTGCCAAGAGCCTTAATAACCGGTTCCCAATTTCGACCCGTTTCCTCCATCTTGGCAACATGGGGGGCAATTTCGATCTCGGCGAACTCACGGGCGGCTTTCCGAAATAAATTTTGTTCCTCGGAAAAAGTGAAGTCAATCATTTTTACCTCCAATAGAATGTTTATGATGTTCTTACATGTTCAAGAATTCGTACTTATATAAACTGTATTTTATAAACCTACAGTTTTGACAATCAATGCACAACCCTGGCCACCTTCTGCGCACAGGGTAGCTAATCCATATCTACCTGATACACCTTCCTGCTTACGATGTCTCATCTCATGCACCAGGGTCACTACGATCCGGCAGCCAGATGAGCCGACTGGATGACCTAAGGCGATTGCACCACCATTGACGTTGACCTTAGCCCAATCCCAACCAAGCACCGCGCCTACCGATAGAACCTGCCCGGCGAAAGCTTCGTTGACTTCAATCAAGTCCATGTCATCGAGCTTCAACCCAGCTTTTCTCAAAGCCCTGGGAACTGCATATGCAGGAGCAATTCCCATGCGATGCGGCTCAACGCCAGCATAATCGTAAGCGACAATTTCTGCCATTGGAACATAACCCAGCTTTTCAGCCTTCTCAGCACTCATGATCAGCATCGCGCTGGCTCCATCTGAGATACTGCAGGCATTGGCGGGAGTGACCGTCCCATTATCTTTGAAGCTGGCTGGAGCTAGGCTAGCTTTTTCTATTGTCAATCCGGGATTTATCGTCTCATCCTGGTTGAGAATGATCTTTCCCTCTTTCTTCTTGAAGATTTCAACAGGAATCACCTCATCGTTAAAACGCCCATTACTGTGAGCCTGGAATGCCTTCTTATGGCTGTTTACGGCGAATTCATCCTGTTGTAGGCGGGTGAGGTTGAATTCCTCGACCAAGTTTTCAGCCGTGCGACCCATGATCTGCTCGCAATTGGGATCGGTCAATCCTTCCCATAAAGCATCTGTAAATTGTGCATGGCGAAGCTTCAATCCCCAACGAGCACCTCTCACGAGATAAGGAATATTACTCATCGACTCGACCCCACCCACCAGGTATACCTCTCCATCCCCTGTCTGGATACTACGATAAGCCTGGATGATTGTATCCATACCTGATACGCAGTTACGGGCAACCGTATAAGCAGGGAGATCAATCGGTAGACCTGATTTCAAAGCAGCGACACGGGCAATATTGGGGGCATCGCTCGATTGGAAAACACAACCAAAAATAATCTCATCGATAGTTGTTGGGTCAAGTTTAGTACGTTCCAATATACCCTTGACGACAAATTGGAGCAACGCTACTGCATCGTAATCTCGAAACATACCCCCTAGATTTCCCACAGGGGTTCGGACAGCATCAACAATGACAACTTCTTTCATGGTATGCATCTCCTCAATCTTTTATTATCAATAATCTGCAATTCCTGAAATACTTATATTAGAATCCTTTTTTCTGTCCTAGCCATCGATCATGGCTTGATACACAGCCGTTCGGAAGTCATTGGTCACTTGGTAAGTCCCGCTGGGGATATATTGCATCATCAGGATGCCTACCAGCTGCTCTCTTGGATCAACCCAGAAATGCGTATTCGCCCAGCCTCCCCAGCCATGCAACCCGACCGAGCCCATCATACCTGACTGGGCGACGTCCATCATCACACTATACCCCAGGCCAAAGCCCATACCAGGCATAGGAGTTATCCCCATGACAATGGGTAACAATGCTGCGTGCAAATGGTTGCAGGTCATGTACTCCACTATCTTGGTGCCCAACAGACGCACCCCTTCCAGCTCCCCTTTATTCAAAACGCATTGGGCAAAGCGGTAATAATCTGCCAAGGTTGACACCATGCCTGAACCACCCAGGTACAGCTTGGTCTTGAAATAATCTCCGCCGATAGCCTCATCGAGGACTGCCAAATCGCTCTCTTTCCCCTTCCCGTATAATGTCGACAACCGCTTGACTTTACTAGATGTCACCAAAAAAGCCGTATCTTTCATTCCCAGCGGTTTACACACCTTATCATTTATGAAATCAGGCAATGGAGAACCCGAAATGATTTCAATCAACCGACCAATAACATCCGTAGCCATGCTGTAAAGCCATTTAGACCCTGGTTGAAAAGCCAGGGGTAGTTCAGCTATGCGCAATACCATTTCTTCCAGGGTGATCGTTGGATCAAAAAGATTGGCCTGGTCATACAGCTTATCCACCGGCAATCTCGTGTCTGCATACCCTCCATAACTGAGCCCGGCGGTGTGATCCAACAAATCATGTATCAGAATTTCACGGTCCAGATCCAATAGACGGCCTGCCTCCCCAAGCACCTTGCATTTTTTAAACTGAGGGATATATTTACTTAGTGGATCTTCCAAGCGTACTAACCCGCGTTCGAAAAGCATCATGAGGGCAGTGCTGGTAATCGGCTTGGTCATCGAATAGATCCGGAAAATCGTGTCAATGCTTATGGGGATCTTACTGGCAATATCCTGGTAGCCACACTTATCGAAATACACTATGTTACCCTTGCGTGCTACCAGGGTGACGAAGCCGGCAATTTTCCCCTCATCCACATAACGTTGCATGAATTCAGTAATGCGGGTTAACCTCTCGCCAGAAAAACCCATTTGTTCAGGATTGGCAAGCTTCATCGAGATCCTTATCCTTTCTCATTTTCCTACCGGGCAGGCAAGCTCACAAGCACGGCAGTAACGCACATGATCTGTGCTCGGGTCGCCTGGTAAAGGCCTGACATTGGCCTCATCTTTTTTCATCTGGAGCTCGCAATACTTGCGTTCATAAAAGCCACTTCTGAACGCATTTTGTGGGCAGGCACGGTAACAAGGCTTGTCACAAGTCAAACACGGGTCAAAATCAAGCGGACTGGTCGCTTCAAGCTCAATTTCAAGGAACATAGCCCGCAGGCGAACCCTGGGACCGTATTCCCGGGAGATCAATAGATTATTCTTGCCGATAATTCCAATTCCGGCCAGTGAAGAAGCATCCTTGAGGAAAATCCCGCCTTCCTCGATCTTATATGGTAGCGAAATGGAATTGATCCCTAGCTCGTCTTTAAACCAGGCCTTTTGTTTTTTCTGGATCCTGATCAATGCCCGGTTTCCTGGGGTTCCACCCGGCTTCGGGTCCCACCAATCTAGCTCAGGTTCGCTTTTCTTATGCAGCAGGCCGAAAACCAGGATCGATCTGGCCCCTTCCGGCCATTCGGGATAACTCGTGAAATAGGAATAATAAGGATTTTGGGCGTATTTTAAATACGAAGGCGATTTCTTTAGGTCATCCACACGGGCGATGCCTGCCAGGCTCGCTCCAAACTCTTCAACTTGCTGGAGCATCTGCTCTCTGATAATTATTGATTTATTGATTGCCATGCATGTTCCTTCCTGGTCTCTTCAACCTACGATCACCCGACCATCCTCGAGAATAGCAAGCTGGTCTCCAGATTGCACAGTCTGTAAAAATTCATCACCCAATTGATCAATGGTTACAATCCGACTTCCTGCCCATAGATCAGCGATGATCAAGCCGCCTGCGGCGAGTGGATCGATGACCTGGGAGAACAATACAGCTATGGGAGCGACCCCCAGCCTAGCGGTGCGCTGCCAGACTGCCCCAGCCGAAGTAGACCCTGTTGTCTTTGGAATGCATAGGATCTTCCCGTCCAGTCGCCTCCCAAATAGCTCCAGGTTCCCAGAATCAGCACAAACCGCAGATCGTGCACCCTCGCGAAGGCAATCATAGAAACTTGCATAAGCGTTAAATCCCATACGGCCGACCAACGCCTCCCCCTGCAACATGCCGGATATAACGGCCCTGCCCTTGAAAGTTCTATCCACTTTGCCGCACTCCTGGAATTTCGCCGTTTACTATAACCCTGACAAGCTCTTCATCTGGAAAGTACCTGGCAGAGGTATAAGCCCTGAGCTTGTTAGAGTTGGTGATTACAGGTCTTCCGGTATAAAGACCGGTTTCAAAGACAGTTTCACAGCAGGTGGAGCTGAATTTTACTCCAGCCATTAAGATCCGCTGATAAGCCGCCTGATTTGCCTGGAATATTTCGATTACCTGTGGGGCCGCACACATAAGGGTATCCACCGCCAAATGATCTCTTCTCTGGCTCGCTAACCCCTTCTCAATTTGATCTGCCCACCAATAGATCTGTCTCAAGCTGAGGTGGGGGCAACCGATGTAACACTTTTCCGGTTTTGCATGTGGATCGGCCCATAAGATTGGGAAGGAGCGCACCAACCGTTCAAGCGTGGAATCATTAATGACATAGGTTTTGTAATTGTCAGGTAGTAAGCCTCGACCCTGCTCAATCGCTTCGGGTGTGATTTTCTCCGCATGATAAAGGCTCACTGCGCTATAGGTAGCCAGCATAGCCCCCATTTCCTGGAGGTAATCAGTGGTTATTTCATCCATTTCCGTTGAAAGAAAACGATCCAACCCAATCAGGTATGGGACGCCGGATAAAACCTTTAATCCGATTGCGCTCCCCAGCAGCTGGGGGTTCGGTAAACGCTGTGTTTCGATCTCAATCAACCAGTCAGCTCGTCGGCCTTCATCAGTCAGCAGACCTGCCAGGGGCGTTTTTCCAACAATATTCTGCAGCAGATCTATGATCGCCCCATTGCGGTTCGTTCGAGCACCCAATACAGAATTAGCATAGATGGCACAGGCTGATTCTGACCATGCCAGGATCATCCCTTTCTTGGGAATGTTGCTGACCTCGGGTAAATATGGGTAACACGAGTAGGCATCCCTATCTCGTAGTCCCAATCTCAGCATCAGGGTGTCGTAATGTTCCTGCCCCGATAATAATTCCAGGATGGCGTCCTCAATCTTCGGATCAAGGTCTAAATTCTCAAAATCCAATGGCGATCGCGGATCCAGGGTAAATGGATACTTTGTCTTCACACCGGCTGCTACAAGCTCTTCAAGCATTTCAACGGGTGGCGCAATACCGGCAATACACCAGGGAATCACCAGATGGCCTGGACCATTGATGTCGACCAGGCGTTCTGCCTGGAGTGCCTCTGCATACCTCACCACGGTTTCCATGACCTTCTGCATGGTGGCGCCTTGCACGCCTTGCAGAATTCCTAGCTCATCCTGCGATAGCCTGACATGGAGCTGGTCGAGGTCAATCATCCAAAATTCCTTTTCACACAATGCTCTTCAGGTATTGGTGGAAGGCTGCATTGAAATCGTTCGGCTTTTCCAGGAAGGGTATATGGGCTGCATCCTGAATGACGACTTCTTGATAAGACCCACCAGCAGCTTGATATTTTTCAAGCACGGCTCTAATCTGGTCGATCATCGGTTGGGGAGGATAAACCTCATCTCCCGGCCAGCCTGGAATATAGCCCAGCTTTCCCAGGTATCCCACATCCGATAGCGACTGATTCGATATGACCTGATCCCGCTCTCCACGGATCCAAATCAATGGGATCTTGATCCGCCCATCATAGATCTGGTTAACATCGCCCAGGTATTTGGGTGAAGTGGCATTTTGAGCGCCCCACACACCCGGTGCTATAAACGGCCAGTTGGGTGAAGAAACGAAATCTCCAGGGATGTCTTTATCGCCCAGGTGCACATTGAGGACTGAATCCAGTAGTTCTTCTTCTCTGGGTGGGATAAAACCAGGACTGAAGAGTGTACGCATACTCGCACGTGGTGAAGATGGGCTATCTAGACTGCGATCTTTTGCTCCAGCCCGTTTGATGAGTTCCATATTGCTGGTGCCACCTCCAGTGCCAGCATGATCAGCATAACAGGGAGTGCCAATTTCATCTTTCGTTCCGCTGAAGCCAAATGGGGAGCCGGGGCTCACCAGGGTAATGGATGAAATGCGCTGGGGATGATCCACCATGAGTTGCCAGACGATGAAACCACCCAGTGAACAGCCTACAATGTGGGCTTGATCAATTCCAAGATAATCAAGTAAAGCTATGGCATCATCCACCCAATCCCTAACACCCCGCGTGGCATCAATCTTCTTTTGCAGGTCTGCCTCACCATAACCCCGCTGATCTGGGGCAATGCTCCAAAATCCGGACGGAAGCGCCAGTATGGTCTGCTCCCACCAGGTAGCACAGGACCAGTTCCCGTGCAGGAACAAAACCGGAGCGCCTTTCCCTTGCCGGCTGAATAACACCCGGGTGGTGATCCTGTTTGTGGTAATGGTTTTTGCTTGAATACCTTCTAGAGTTGGAATGTTCATATTTTTTCTCCTTTTTTCTCCCAGATTAGTTTAAGAAGCTCCCCATTTTACACAGGCAGCTCCCCACACATAGCCCACCCCGGCTGCCACGATAATCATTAAATCCCCATCCTTCAACTTACCTTGTTTCTGCCCCTCAATGATGTTGATGATGCTATCTTGCTCGCCTGAATGGCCGTAAGTGTCATTGTAGACTCCTTGCGCCTCGGTCAATCCAAGCAGCAGGAGCATCTCTTTGTAGGAAGAAGGCTTAACCAAGATCATATTGAGAAAATCCAGGTCGCTGCGATTATATCCACTCTTTCTCAAGGCCTGATCGATGCAGTACAACCAGTTTTTCATGGAAACCTGGTTGAGACGCTCCTTCATCTTTTCCATGTCAAATACTTCGATCTTGAAAAGCCCTTTGGCTACTGCTTCATCCGTGGGGTGTTGCAGGGTCCCGCTGGCTGGCACGACAATATTCCTGCTCAGGCAGCCATCAGTCATCAAGTGGCTGCCCAGAATGTGATTGGATGGCCAATCCCTCTTGATCAGCATTGCACCAGCACCAGCCCCCAGGTTGAAGGCGAAGCTGGTGCGCGTATTTTTCAAGTTGACGAAATCTCCCGCCCGGTAACCACCCGCAATCAGAACGGTGTTAATATCCGGATCAGAATACATCATATTCTTGGCCAGCTTGAGAGCGCTGATGGTTGTGCAACAACGCATGTGGATATCCATCGCCCAGGCTTTTTTCGCTCCAATCTGGTATGCCAGGTCGATCCCCGCTGTCCAATTTATGTATTCTTTCCACTCCTCGGTCGTGCACAGCACCAGGTCAATCTCGTCTAGAGAAATATCGGTCTTTGATAAGCAATCCCTGGTTGCCCAGACGGCCATCTGGTTGGGCTGTTCCTCGGGTTCAGCCATGCGTTTTTCAGTAATGCCGAATTTCTCGCGGATCACCGATTCCTCAATTCCGCTCTCGTCTGCAATATCAGCAGCAGTGACAATATGATTGGGCAGATACATGCCCACACTGACAATTCCAGCTGAGAATCGGTTTTTCGCTGACATCCTAATCACCTTGCCCTAAGTACCGACCACCAGGCCACCATCCACTCTCAAGACTGCTCCAGTGATAAAGCTAGCCTCATCCGATGCCAGGAAAACATACGCATTGGCAACCTCGGAAGGCAGCCCGAAACGCCCCAGCGGCTGGTGCTTCCTAAATTCTGCCAGGATATTTTCAGGCATGCTTTGCAACATATCAGTCATAATCGATCCTGGTGCTATTGCATTAACCCGGATGCTATACCGGCCTAATTCGCGTGCCCAAACTTTGGTCATACCCACCACGCCGGCTTTGGAAGCTACATAATTGGTCTGGCCGAAGTTGCCATCCAGGCCAACCACAGAAGAAGAGTTCACGATCGAACCTGACCCCTGGCGGATCATGTACGGGGCTACCGCCTGGGTGCAATTGAATACGCCTTTTAGATTGATCGCAATGACCGCGTCAAAGGCCTCCTGTGACATCTGACTGACCAGCTGACCATCTTTGAATTTTACTAATTGGCTGTCTTTGAGAATACCAGCGTTATTGATCAGGATATCGATCCTGCCTGATTTCCTGGCAGCCTCATCCACCCATGTTTGCACTGAACTCCGGTCGGAGACATCAACAATCGAGAAAGTGCAGCCCAGTTCGCTGGCTGTTGCCTCTCCCGCTGTTTCATTGATATCACAGATGAATACGCTGGCCCCCTGTTGGACAAAGGCTTTCGCAGTTGCCTTACCAATTCCAGCAGCACCACCTGTGATCAATGCCACCTTATCTTTGAGTCTCATGGTTTTTCCTCTTGCTTGTCATTTTTAGATTTAACAAGTTTTTCGACTAACAATTTTTTATCCACCTTATTGGCGCCTGTTTTAGGCAGCTGGTTGAGAAAGATGACCGACTTTGGTACTTTGTAATGCGCCAGCCGATCTTTCATCCATTTGATCAGCCCTTCATCATTTAGTGTGCTATGTGGTTGCAGCACAACCACTGCACAACCCACTTCACCCCATTTGGAATCTGGCATAGGGATGACCGCGGCTTCCAGGATGTCCGGGTGGCTATGCAGGATGTCCTCAATTTCAGCGGGATATATATTTTCACCCCCCGATTTGATCATGTTTTTCAGCCGGCCGACGATATAGTAACAATTATCCTCATCCATTCTTGCGAGATCACCCGTATGAAGCCATCCATCCTCCAAAACAGCTTCGGTGGCCATCGGGTTTTTCCAATAACCTCCGAACACATGCGGGCCGCGCACCATCAGCTCGCCCACCTGATTAGCGCCCAATAGATTCCCACTGTCATTAACTATTTTTACGTCAACATGGAACAACGGCCGTCCCACAGATCCGATCTTATTTTTTGCCACTTCATTTGGCAACCAGAAGGTATTCGGGCCTGCTTCTGTCAGTCCATACCCCTCCTTGAATTCCACACCCTTCTTCCAAAAGGCCTCATAAACCACTCTCGGACAATTGCCACCGCCAGCCATCACCAAGCGCACCCTAGAAAGGTCCAATGACTCCCAGCGCGGGTGCTGGATCATTGCCAGCAGCATGACGGGCACACCAAAGAAAAAGGTTATTCCAAGCCCTTCGATCTGGTTGAAGATTCGATCAACATCAAATCCCTTGCATAGTATGGTCGTGCCGCCTACGTACACGATCGGCTGCATCATCACATTGATCCCACCGGTGTGGAACATCGGCATGTAATGGGGTACGATATCATCTGGCCGCAACCCCCAGCTAACCACGGTATTGATTGAGTTCCAGGTCAGTGAACGGTAATTCAGGATTGCACCCTTCGGAAGACCAGTTGTCCCACCTGTATAGCAAATAATCCACGGATCCTCCCAATCCAGCTCCACAGGTTCCGGCTGGGTCTCCGGCCACCTTCCAGCTTCCTCCAGCCAGGAGATATCACCGGTTCGTTGTGGTTGGCCAAGACAAATAAGCTTGGGTTCAGGTTTAACCCTTTGCCAGATCTGCTCGACCTGTGCTGTCCACTCAGGACCATACATCAATACTTTAGGTTCAAAATCGGTAATCAGTCTCCCAATCTCACCCGCCGTAAGGCGCCAATTAATCACCTGCAAAATTGCCCCTAACTTGTTACAGGCAAAGATCGTATCCAGATATTCCATCCGGTTCAAAGAATAAATGCAGATACGATCTCCATTTCCGATCCCGAGTGCCTGCTGGAAAAAGTTCGCCATACGATTAACCCGGTGATTCCAGAGTTGATAAGTAATTTCCAGGTTTCCATGCTCAGCATCAATGAGAGCTATCTTGTCGGGTGACAACAACTCCCTTCGATATAGCCAATCACCAAAAAACATGCATCCTCCTACTTGACCATATCTACTTTTGAGGCTCTGGAACAGCTTCTTCAATGCCCATCAAGGCTTTGGCATATTCGACATATTCCTCGAAAGGTGTGTTGAAGCGCACAATCAACCTGGCACCATCCGGCGAACCCCCTCCGTGCATACAGCCAGGCACACCTCCACCAATAGTCAACCATTCTGCTAAGCGTGCACTTCTATAACGAGTTTCAGCACTGACAGGCCCAGCTTTATAATATTTTTGGAGGATTTTTCCATATCGCTCATCGGTAAAATCCTCATAGGAAGGCATGCAGCCTGTTTCTACCATCCCACCACCGATCTCCTGCGTAAGGCGCTTGGTTTCATAAGGTAAAGTCGCTACCATGACCTTGTTCGTATGGGCAGTGAGCGGGTCGGCGAAAAAGGATCCGGAAGGATGCTGGGTGCCCAGTGCACATGCGCCAACACCCAGTCCATAGGTGACCTGGTTATTGATGGACATATCGACCAGCTTATTCATAAAGGTTTTAGATGGCAGTCCATTAGCGCGTGCCACCAATACGGATGCGCCGATCATCACGTCTCCCTGTCCGGATACACACGCACCAATACAAGCCCGGTAATTAGCGGTGAAGAATTGGATAAACTTACCAGTGTACTTGGCCTCTCCACACATAAAGACCCGTTCATTGGGGACGAAAACATCGTCAAATAATAAAAGTCCTTGCGTAATCCCTGTCCTCGGAACCTCGCCTTCAGCATACTCTCCCAGATCGCGCTGGTCACTCGGACGGGTGGCTTCAATAATGGTCAAGCCCTCGATATCACGCGGTACAACGCAGCACAACGAATAATCCTTCTCGGACTCCTGGTAAGCACCGCCCGGAAGCAAAAATATTTCATTGGAGGCTGCAACCCCACAGATCATCAGCTTTGCGCCTCGAATGATAATGCCATCGCTTCGAATTTCCTTTATCCGCAGATTTACATCCGGGTCTGCTTGCTGGGAGGGTTTCAAGCTACGGTCGCCTTTTGCATCCGTGAGTGCACCCGCGACGACCAGACCATTAGCCTGGGCAGTCAGAATCCATGCTTTCAATCGTTCATGATATTGGGTGCCATATTCGGCATCCATATCCTGGGTGATTGCCCACATCACGTTTTGGGCATTCCAGCCAACACATACCCCTCCGGTACAGCTGCCCGTTCTCCGGTAGTTCTGCCGCTTCATTTTCATATTGGAGATCAGGTCGTCCGCGCTATTCATCATCGAATTCCAGCGATGGATTTTTTCACCGGTGAAAGATGACTTCGTGGTGTAGATATCGGCTAATTGGGGTTCATCTGCTGCGTCAAAATTACGGGCGTGGCTTTCGACTGTGCGTTTTGTGGCAGGATGCTGGGTAACATCGGTGATTAATTGCCCAAATTTATAGATGTTCGGCTTCAGCTTCTTGAGCGATTCCAAATATTCGTGGCGGGTTTTCAGGGTCATTTATAACTCCTCTTTACTAATTTCAGAATTTGATCATTGTGATTGAACATATAAGCACGCAACCTGATGCTCTGAAGTCACTTTAACATAATCAGGATCGACTTCCCTACAATCATTATGTGCAACCGGACAGCGAGGATGGAAACGGCATCCGGGTGGCACATTTATAGGATTTGGGACTTCACCACTCAGGATCACCCTTTCGCGTTGCCTACGCGGGTTTGGCGCAGGTAGCACAGAAACCAATGCGCGGGTATAAGGGTGTTGGGGATTTGCCAAGACTTCCTTTGTTGGCCCTAGCTCAACAATCCTTCCCAGATACATCACTGCGATTCGGTCGGTAAATATCCCTGCGGTTGCCAGATCATGGGTCGTGTAAATAATCGTGATATTCCTTTTATTGCGCAGATCCAGCAATAAAGTTAAGAATTCGGCGCGGATGGAGACATCCAACATAGACACAGGTTCATCCGCGATCAATAGCTGTGGCTCGAGCACCAGTGCTCCGGCGATGACCACTCGTTGGCGCTGCCCGCCGGAAAGCCCATCGGGATACCTGCCCCAAAAATGATCTGCCGGGGCCAAACCGCTGGATTCCAAAGAGACCCTCACACGTTCCATCCGATCACTTTCCGAAAGCGATATTCCATGGATGTCTAGGGGTTCAGCGACGATCTCAAGTATTTTCTGCCTGGGATCCAGTGATTCATAAGGGTCCTGGAAGACCATTTGAGCACGTTTTCTGAGAAGCAGGATCTGCTCACGCTTGTTCAATTTTGCCAGATCAACATTAACGGGATCATTTAAATCGCCAATCCTTCCCTGACTCCAATATGCTATATCGATTCCATCAAAGAGGATCTTTCCTTTGCTGGGTATCTGGAGACCTAATATATTCATTCCGACAGTCGTCTTCCCTGAACCAGATTCTCCCACCAGAGCTAAAATCTCTCCCTTATCTAGGGTAAAACTCACATCATCCACGGCGTGAACTACTTTTGGTGGTTTGCGAGTCATTCGCGAAACGAGAGATTGCGAGATGGGAAAATATTTATATAAATTGATTACACTCAATAGCGTAGAGTCAGGCATTTTGAATCCCGGATTGTTTCTGGTCGAATAAATGGCAGGCAATTGAATGATGCTGAGGGAATTCAACCAGCCGAGGTGGTTCCTGGCTACACAGATCCATGACCAGGTTACAGCGCGGGCTAAAACGGCAACCAGGGGGAAGATCATCCAAGCGTGGAGGAACTCCTGGAATAGAGACAAGTTCCGCAGTGAGATTGTCAATATCTGGGAAGGCTTTCAATAATCGCTGGGTATATGGGTGTTTGGCCTCGTTATAGATTATGTCACTTGAGGCGTATTCCGCCACCTTTCCGCCGTACATCACCAGTACATCATCACATAACTCAGCCACCACACCCAGGTCATGCGTGACCAGGATCAAAGCCAGATTCAGCTCACGCTGCAGTTTCTTTAGCAGCTGGGTTATCTGGGCCTGGATCATCACATCTAGAGCGGTGGTTGGCTCATCTGCGATCAATATTTTAGGATTGCACGATAAAGCCATGGCAATAATTGCCCTCTGGCGCATCCCACCACTATACTGGTGAGGATATTGCTTAGCCCGTTCAGGGGCAATTCCAACCAAACTGAGTAGTTCGCCAGTCCTTTCACGCGCTTCCCTTTTTGTTTTTACCTGTTTATGCTTCAGTAATGCCTCAACGATCTGGCTTTCAACCGTCCTCACAGGGTTGAGCGAATTCATCGCTCCCTGAAATACCATTGAAATTTCACCCCAGCGGACCTGACGCATTTGATCTTCGCTGATTTGAAGCAGATCGGTATGATTAAACAGAACCTGACCGTCAATAATCCGCCCCTCATCGGGAAGCAACCGCATCAGTGCCAGGATGATGGTCGTCTTTCCACAACCACTTTCTCCGACGATCCCAAGCGAACAACCTGCCTCAAGCTTAAAACTAACCCTTTCAACCGCATTCAGGGCGGTATCCTCTTCGGTGAGGTAACAGATGGAGAGATTCTTGACATCCAGAATAGTCATTCAGATTTTCCCATCGCGGCAAAACCCTGGGGTTCTGGCTCACTGACTTTCAGTATGGATACCATCTTACGTGGATTGAAAAGGTGGTGGGTTTTTAACCTCGGATTGAAGACTTCTTCAAGTGCAGTCCCAATCAAAACCAATGATAAACTAACCCATACAATGGCAAAACCGGGAGGCAACAGGAACCACCATGCCTGCTGGCTGATTCCCCTTGAAAAGGCAAAGTTCAGCATCATCCCCCAGCTCACTTTTGTGGGGTCCCCAAGCCCTAGAAATGCCAAGGAAGATTCAGCGATGATGGCTGTGGAAATATCCAGGATCCCTTGGGCAAGGATTAGAGGCACCACCTGTGGCAATATATGACGGACGATAATCCGAAAATCACTACCCCCGAGAGCTCTGGCACGCAGGATATATTGGCGTTCTTTGATCGAGATAACTTGTGAGCGTACCAGTCGAGCCATGTAGGTCCAATATAGTAGCCCAATCACCAGAATGATCTTATCTAATCCACGTCCCCAAAAACTGATCACCACAAGCATGAGCGGTAGTGTTGGTATAACCATCAAGAAATCCACCAGCCGCATTGAAATTGAATCGGCATTACCACCAAAATAACCGGCTATCAAACCAACTGATGCTCCAATAATTAACGACATGAATGCGGCTGAAAAACCCACTATGAGAGAGGTTCTGGATCCGTAAATAAGCTGGGATAAGACATCCTTGCCGGCATCATCCGTTCCTAACAGATGTTCTGTATCTGGTGGAGTTAGTATATCTGTTGACTTTACCCTTATTGAAGCCATTTCTGCTAATGAATAGGGAGCGATTAATGGGGTAAAAATAGCGGTAATTATCACGAATAGTAGCATCGCTACCCCTAGCATGGCCATCGGCTTTCGTTTCAGAATTTTCCAAAAGGCTTTCATGCCACCCATAGTCGCCATTGGAAGACGCCAGACTAGCTTCAAAAGAGCACTGATCCATAAAGGCGTTTTTTTTATCCAGTTTTGGAATGATTTTGGGAAATGAGCCAGGCTTCCTATCAGATCCCGTATCCAATAGTATATACGTTTGAACAAGTTCTGATTTCTCTGCGTATAAATTGGAGTTTCAAGTTTAACACGTGGGTCAAGCCAGGTATAAACCATATCCGCCAGGAAATTTGCAGTTATGACAGCGACTGCCAGGATCAGGAATGCGCCTTGCAGAACTGGATAATCTTGTTTTCCCACTGCATCAAAAATCAACCTACCAATACCCGGCCAGGAAAAGACAGTCTCAATTTGAATCGCCCCGCCAACGATTAATGCCAGGTCGAGGGCAAGCAAAGTAACCATGGGCAGCATAGCATTTTTCATTGCATGGTCGCGTAGTATCTCAATAGTAGAGAGCCCTTTAGCTTTGGCAGCCAGGATGTAATCCTCGCTCAGCACTTCCATGACACTGCTACGCATGATCATCATGTAGGCGCTCATAAATCCAATCCCTAAAGCAATGGTGGGTAATATCAGGTGTTTAGCAACATCACCCCAATATACCAATCCATCTTGCGGCTTTAAACCCACTGTGACCATCATTCCCGTCGGCAGTTGTCCGCGCGCCAGGATCACTAGAATAATTCCAAAGAAAAAAGTTGGTATCGACCAGGTGAAAAGACCCCAAACTAAAATACTAAGGTCAATCTTGGAGCCGCGTTTGTAGGAGGCAATCACCCCTAAAATGGCACCCAAAACTATCGCAAACAACTGACCAGTAAATAAAAGCACCACAGTTTTCCATAAACGGTCAACTAAAATATATTTCACTGGTAATCGGTTGGAAAAGGAGACTCCAAGATTACATTGAGCCAGGTTGCGAACATATGCAGTAAACTGGCTGTCCAATGCGCCTTTTATATCGCCCTGCATCAGCTTTTGGGTATCCAACCAAATGGGTTTATCCAGCCCGAATTGTTCCCTGATCATTCTCATGGTTTCGGGTTTCATCCTGCCAATTCCCAACAACGCCCGGGCAGGATCCCCTGGCAATATCCTGAACAGGTAGAAATTAAACACAATGACAATCAATAATGTAATAATTGCCAGACCAAATTTTCTTAATAAGTATCTACCGCGCTGCATCGAGAATTCCAGGATGAGCCTGGTCGGTCAGGGTTTTCCTGACCGACCAGCATAATGATATTTATTATTCGACTGGTTTAGCCTGAATAATTGACCATTTACCAAACAAATAGTTGGTATCGGGACTGAAACCAGTAAAGCGATCCGTGCGATACGCCGAAATCACGCTGTTATACAGCAATACAATCCAGGGTCGCTCGTTATAGATCTTTTCCTGCATCTGCTTGACGATATTGATCCGATCCTGCTTATTTAATGCCGTTCGTGAAGAGTTATAAAGTGTATCGTAATCTGCATTGCAATAGCCGGAATCATTCCAATAACCGATCTGGCCACAAGCAAATACTGTATTAAAGAAATCTGGATCCGGATCTCCACCCCATAACCAATAGGTGAGATCGTAGTCATAATCGGTAAATACCTTGGTTAATTGCGTGTTGTAATCCACAGTCTCGATATCGATCGTAATACCTGCTTGAGCAAATCCATTCTTTATGATTTCAGCTAGACGGGCACTTGAAGCCTGGTTATCGATTAAGAATCGGTATTTCAGATCAGAGCCATCCGACCATTCCCGCACGCCATCGCCATTTGTGTCTTTATACCCTGCCTCATCTAAGGTTTGATTAGCCTTGTCTATATCAAACGAGATAGTCTGAACATCACTGTTATGCCAATCTACCAATACCGGGGCAATATAAGTGGTCGCAGGAGTGTTGTAGCCCAGGAAAACAACATCATTGATTTGTTCACGATCAGTGGCATATTCCATGGCCTTGCGTACAGCCGGATCAGCCAGGCTTTTTGGCTGGGTGCCTATCTCATAGGAGTTGACAGTCAGCTCATGAATGCCCCACCCATTCCAGATGACAACCTTTGTGTTTGGAGCAGCTTGCAATGTCTCAACAGCCGTCGCTGGAACAGTTTCGATGGCATCAATTTCACCTGCCTGATAAGCATTCACCATCGCATCTTCGTTGGCATATTGCTGGAAGATCAATTTGTCAATGGCAGGGACCGTACCCCAATAGTTTTCGTTCTTCTCCAGGATAAGATATTGATCGGGAACCCACTCTACAAATTTATATGGGCCAGTACCAATCGTCGCATTTTCTTCTGTATAATTTGCCATCGAATCATGGTCGGTAATATTCCCCCACACACTCTTTGGAACAACAAATGAATATGACAATACATAATTCATATAGCTGATGGGAGTTTCTGTGGTGATTTGTAAGGTCGTAGCATCCAGAGCTTTTACTTCTTTAAATAGACCTGACCACATATAGGCGATACTGTTGAAGCCAACCTCATTCATCCAATTTAAGCTCCAGGCTATATCCCCAGCTGTGCACGGTGTTCCATCGTGGAAGGTTATCCCTGAACGGATTTTATAAGTCCAGACCAATCCAGAACTATCATTCGACCAGCTTTCGGCCAGACCTGGGATGAAAGTGCCATTGGATCCAAACTCAACAATAGAATCATATAACAAGCGGTAAACCATCCAGCCGGTTGCTTCAACTCCGAGATTGTTTCCATCCCAGATAACAGTTGTGCCAATGCGCAATTCTACAGGAGCTGCCGGGCCGGTCGTGGCTGTGGGTTGAGCAGTTGCAGTTGGTGCGCTCGTCGATGGTGGAACTGTATTGACTGGAGGGTTTGTTATGGCTGGTGCAGAGGTGGTCACCGCTGTTTTTGTGCCCCCTGCACAGGCTGCCAGAAATGATGCAATTAAAATCATCGCAACGATGATATTGATATGCTTCCAAGTTTCTTTTTTCATCCTAATTCTCCTCTTCTTGGTTCTTTTATGGAATGATAATTTTCTTTGGATCCATTTTTAGACTGTTTTTACTCAAGGCCACCTCCTTAATGTTGTACTGACCTAACTCAGCGTTATCCGTTATTTTAAATTTTCAACAATCTCATATAATCCAACAGTGATTCAATCGAACGGTCCAGCTCTGGTTTTGACTTGTTTACCCCATACAAGACCGAGATACCCAGCATGTTAGTAAATAAGAAGTTCGCCACGCTATCCTTATCAATATCCAGAGAGAATTCTCCCTTTTGAATACCTTCATCCAATAGCTCCGTGAGAAGCTCTACAAAACCGGCAAAACCTTTGTTCACTTCTTGCATTAAGTGCGGACGTTGATCATCTAGTTCAACCGAAAGGGTGATAAAAATACATCCGCCAGGGAAGTTTTCCGAGTCAATAAGATATCGATCTCGATAGTTTTTAATAATTTGGCAAATTTTTTGGGTAGGGCTGGATAGGTTCCGCACACCAAACAGGACCTTCTCACGCCAGGTTGCCTGAGCCTCAGTGAGTACTTGAAGGAAAAGATCCTCTTTGCTCGAAAAATAATTATAAAAACCGCCCTTGGATGTATGCGCAGCGGCTATGATTTCATTTACCCCCGTGTTTAAAAAACCATTTAGCGAAAATAACTTTTGCGATTCATGGATAATCGTTTCTTTAAGGGCCATTATATTTATCCTTAGAACGCGAGAGACAGACCGGTCGGTCTTGATTTATATTATCGCAAATACTCTAATCAAAATCACGTAATAAATGTCACGTTCGTATTATGATGCGAATATTACAAGCTCAAGGAACAACTGAAGGTATGCAGTTATACATCTAGACCTGTTCCCCAATATGGATGAATGGATTTGATAATTTATGACCTACAGCAGCTGAATCACCCCATGTGATTGGTATGCTTGCATAGTTAAATCTGCGAATTATTAATTTAAATTGGGCAGGTAAACTACTAACAAACGGGTTCTTGATCAACGCGAACTGCCATAATCACAATATGGATGTGTGTTCATGGCAACATGGACCCATAAGGGTGGTTTTATCTCTGCCTCAAGTAGTGGCCTTCATGACCAATGCACAATGATTTCCCGATTCGTGACACATCATTACCTTAATGAAATGCTCGACCGTCCCGTGTAAATTCCAGGGATAGAGCACATCGCCATCCCATTTTTCATCGGGCAATGAAGCCACGATTTGCCTGAGCTTGTCGTGCGCATTCTCATATTCAGTCCAAACCTGTTCCAGAGCCCAGGCTTTTCGTAATTCAGCCGCTGGCCCGTTGTAGTCGTCATATTCTGCCTCACTGAAAATACAACAATACTCATCCCCTTTTGCATACGCTAGTAGCGAATGAGCTGCTTCCATATTCCATGCCCCAAGATGACCGAGAATATCCCGCACACGCCAGGCGTATTCATCTGTGTGGATAACGCGATCAGGATCCAGATTGGAGAGCATAGCACGGGTTTCATGGTGTGTTTTATCAAGCAGGCTCAGCATTTGTTGGCGCGTTTTTTTAGCATTCGTTTGCATAAAAACCTCCAGGAATTAATTGATCCTATAGAATATTTCTTTTATATTATATAACCTGGTATATAAAATGTATGTCATCATTCGGATATATCCCCGAACCTTACGAAGTAATCCTATGGCATCCAATATTCAAACCATATAATAAGGAAGGTTTTCGCTTCCTTTTTTATGCTCTGTGATTCAATATCCGAATCCTGCGCAAGCCAATAATACGTAGTAATTTCAGAATTACGTCCGGTAATACAACTATCATATGGCTGGTGGCCACCTGCTACGCAGATCACTTTGGGAAGATCAGCCGGTAATTGATTTAATAATGGTGGTTACTCATGTATTTATGCTATTCACAACTGACACTCCACAGATAAGTGAACATCGACATCCGATTGCTAAAGCATTTCCCAATAATTAAGAAAAACTGTGCTAGACTTAAAGAAATTCCTCCGAAAATCACCTATTTTTGGAAAAAACCTAGAAAATTGTCCAGAAGTTGAGTTCTGAAAATATACAAACTCTTTGGAGTTAAGAATGAAAATCACACAGCTGGAAATTCACATCCTGCGTGCTCCGGATTATGGCCGCCCTCATTGGGTCAGCAACTTTATTGTTCCCCGGGCAAACGAGCTTTTAGTGCGGATGCGCACAGATCAGGGCATGGAGGGTTTTGGCCTGGCAACGAACTATACCCCAATGGATGCGGTGGTGAAAGCATTTCGCACTGGAATAAGCGACATGATCATCGGCCAAGATCCTCTCGCGCCAGAACAGCTATACCAACGGTTGTTCTCGCTTACCTCACAGCGGCTCGCCAGTGAAAAGAGCTGGTCGCGTGAGGCACTCGTGCGAATTTCTTCAGCTGTTGACCTTGCCGCTTGGGATATCGTTGGTAAGGTTTCTGGGTTGCCTCTTTATCGTCTGTTTGGCGGATATCGTAACCAGGTCCCGTGCTACGTGACCTGTGCATACTACCGTGATGGCAAAGATATAGTAGAGCTGCGCGATGAAATCCAAAAGCTTAAGGAACAGGGTCACATGGGTTTTAAGGGCAAGGTAGGTGGTCTTCCTTTAGCCCAAGATATTGAACGTATGGCACTAATACGAGAAATCATTGGCGATGATCGCGACTTAATGATTGATGTCAATCGCGCCTGGGATCTGGATACAGCGATCGAGGCTGCCAAGCTACTTGAACCATTACATCCGCGCTGGCTTGAAGAACCTGTTCGCTGGGTAGATGATCGGCGTGAATTGAAGCTTCTGGCCATGCGCACACGTATTCCATTGTCCGCTGGCGAGAGTGAGCTCACCAGCTATGGCTGCCGCTCCATGATAGAAGAGCAGGCGATTCGTATTTTACAATTCGATTGTACAATGATAGGTGGATTTACAGAGGGGCGGAAACTCGCGGGACTCTGTGAGCTGAACCATGTGCAGATCGCCCCACATCATGACTGTTTCATCCATGCGCAGCTTGTCGCTTCCAGCCCGGCCGGTTGTATTGTTGAATCTTTTCCTGATCCAGAGCGAGATCCGCTTCAGGCGGAACTATTCGAGAACCCACCGAATATTGCCAACGGCTGGTTGACCCTGAACGAAACACCGGGCCTTGGCCTAATTCTGTCTGAGGCCGCGGTCAGAAAATATGGTGAGCGCATTCTCTAGATGACAAACACACTCGATGAGTAAAAAGCAACCTACAGACACGGTATGATTTGAGGTTGCCTTTGCCAAGAGAAAACAAGTGCCAACCAAAACGAGACATTTTACCTGTAGCAGAGGTAGATATCAAAGCATCTGTAATACAAGGCTTGGTGTTGATCTTATAAAAAGCGAACAGAATTAACACCCATTCGTGGATTGGCGCTTAACGTCTGATGCCATAACTTATTAATTTCACTAAGTTCTAATGCTTTGCATAGCAGTCGAATCTGCTAAAAAGGTAAGCTTCAGTTGCAGAATAATCAAGAATTATTCTTCTTTGAATGCTATAGAGCTAGACCTAATGGGGTCACCATCACCTGCCTTTAGGCGGGCCACCTGCCGTGCATTACGGCGGTGCCGCTTGCTGGCGGGACTCTAACCCGCGGCCTCTCCAGGGCGGTGGATATGATGACAGAGGAAAGGGGAAAATAGCTGTCTATCGCGTCACAGATGTCACCATATCAACATAGAACTTGCTGCGCTCCTTGCTACCTGTTTCAGCATATCTGTATCAGAATTGCACCAGCCCTGTACTCACAATATTAAGCAAAGAGAGAAAATCTGCAACTCTTCACCAAAGGAAAAATGGTCACACTCTGTTCAATTTTTATTAACATGGATTGACCATGGAAAATCGGGACATTTGTCCCTATACACTCGGGACATCTGCCCATCGACTTTCGCCCATAGATAATATACAATTGCATTAATAAAAAAAATAAACCCCTCTCCGTGCGGAGAAGGGCTTCTTTCAAGCTGCGGAGAGGGTGGGTATCCTCTCAGCGGAGCGCAAAGTCAAGCGAACTTTCCGGCTCTCGATCTGTTGAACTACCGATTTCAAAGAACAGTATTTCCCACCTTGTCGTAATCTACTACTAAAATTACTTATTACATAAAAGTGTTTGTCTTTAAGCCTGATATTCATTTTACGTACTCTTCGTCCCTTGTCAAGGTATTGTGAGACATTGAAAGGGTGATTTTGACTTCTATACCTTTATGTCTTATATCTTCTCCCATGTCATAAGTATTTACTCCTATACTCTGTTCGCCGATCCAATAGCGTCGCTCATCATCAGCGCGTAATCCATCCATCAACCTGAAGAGAACCTCGAAATCTGATTTCACCTTCACCCAGATAATTCGCTTTGATCCCACATCACAGCCGACTTCCTGGATCATGGTACGCACCAGCATCTTGCGTTCTTCGCGGGTTGCCCACTCCCAGCTATCGTGCAGATTCAGCAAAGTGCGCGCCGCGCGATTGATGTCGGCTTCAGGAACACGATTAAGAAGTCCAAGTTTTTCTTTCAGAGCGTTAACTTTTTGCCAATATTGATATTCTTCTCCTTCGTAAAGACCGCGCTCGTAGTTATCCCTCATAAGCCGTAACATGCTGCGGATCTCCTTGCGCTCGTCCTCTAGGTCGGGTTCAACCTGATCGTTGGGCATTAATTTGCGGACATCCTGCTCCCAATTGGTAGTCAATTTTATGGACTGGATTAGAGCTGCGATCTGCTTATCTAATGCTTCAGCATGGATGCTTTGACCCGAGTATGGGCAGTCGTGGTAACCCCGCAGATGTGATTCCTCACGGTAGTAGGTAGGATAGTTCTTTGGGGTTTGAATGCGAAGACGCCTGCCGCAGTAAGCGCAAACTGCCAGACTCTGCAGTAGATGAACCCGGGCGGGCTTCTGAAGGGTTTTGACCTCTACACGCCGATTGGCTCGAACAGCTCGACAGCGATCCCATAATTCCTGAGTGATGATTGGTTCATGCTGGCCTTCAGAGAACTGGGGCGGCGTGGAGCGATAACTTACGCCTTTGGGGCGCACTGTCATGCCGCGGTAGCGGATTTTACCAATATAATACGGGTTACAAAGCATGTCACGCACTGAGTCCTTGTTAAAAGAGCGGCCTTTTACACTGACGTAACCACCTTCTGTCAACCAGTCAGATATCTCCATATCTGAATACAGCCCGGTGGCATAACGTTCAAACATGGCAACCACCACAGGAGCTTTTTCTAGGTCTGGAACACCTACTTTGCGGTTAGCTTTAAGCACACTGACATATCCCCATGGGACAGCGCCATTGTGATAACCTTGCAATGAGCGCTCTAGTTTACCCTTGTTCGTCTCTTTAGATAGATTATCAGAGTAAAACTCGCCCAAGGAGCTGACCAGATGAAACAACAGCTTTCCTTCAGGTGTGCTCAGATCAAAGGGTTGCTGGACAGCCTTGAAGTTGATGTCCAGGGATTGCAGCTCGTGGACAATTTCCAGCGACCATTCTAGCCGGCGTGCCAATCGATCAACTTTATGTACGTATAGCACTTTGAATTCGCCGCTCCGAGCAGCTTCCCGCATTGCGTTGATCCCTGGACGGTATTTCTTACGATACGCAGACTGGGCTGGGTCAGAGTAAACCTTGACAATTTCCACATTATCCCGCTCAGCCTGTTCCTTGATCTGGCGTAGTTGGGCGTCTAGACTGAATGAGTCGCTTTGCATCTCAGATGAAAAGCGAATGTAGGCTGCTCCAGGGAGAGGGGAAGAGTCTTCTCTTTGTTTGTATCGGTTCATATTGTTTTATCCTTTCCATCAAAGTAGTAACCTCCGAAAATAACAGAGAAAACTATCCAAAACGATTCGTGGAACTTCCCATCCCGAAACAGCCGGGATGAAATTTAACTTGTGTTGTTGGTCTTTTGCTGAGTGAGCGCCAGGTAACGCTGGTTGATGCGTGCCAGCCATTCGATCAGGCTTTGTGGGAGCTTATCTGGTAAGGTTTGCTGCTCCTTGAATGTGGTTATATCATCTCCCAGAAGGCCATCTTTTTGTGGGTCATGGTTTTGGGGAATATTTTTACTTACACTCTCATCTGCCATGATTGCACCTCTTTCGCTAAATAGTTATGAATGTCTCTTATTCGCTTTAGGGGATAAAAGAAAACTCCGGTTCAAGCAGATTGGCTGCCAGAATCGGAGCATGTCAAATAAAATTGTTTTATTTGTGCTTAATTGGTCACTACAATCTCATTTAGAAATCCAGTCCCTTTTTGAGTTATTATCCGTTATACATAAAGAGCTCAAAACTAATCTACCCGGGAAAAAGGGAACTTTATGGTTGAGAGTACAATTTCCATGACCATGAAACGAATTCATCGACCAGAAGATAAGCAGGTTTCACAAATCATTGCAGCAGCTAGGCGCGATCCACAGAAATTCGGGGAATTGTATGCGCTTTACGCCCAGCCTGTCTATCGATATTTATATAGCCGTATCGGGAGTGTTCCAGAGGCGGAAGATGTTACCGCCCAAACCTTCTTAGCTGCTTTAGAGCACTTTCCGAAGTATCAGCACGATGGGTATTTTGCAAGCTGGTTGTTTTCCATCGCCCGCAACAAGACAATGGATTTTTTCCGCCAGCGGCGAAATGAAACTTCGCTTGATGAAACAGAGATCGTTGCTGAGGATTCCAATTTATTACAGCAAATCATTAAAACGGAAAGGATAATCGCCTTATCAAAACTCATCCGTAGTCTGTCCTTTGATGAGCAGGAACTGATTCGCTTACGCTATGTGGCCGATCTACGATTTGCAGAAATCGGGCATTTGCTCAATCAAAAAGAAGATACGGTCAAAAAAACACTCTACCGGCTGCTGGCCCGGCTAAAGGCCCAAACGGATACAGAATATCCCATGGAGAATTCTCATGTCTGATATAACTCCTACTCCTGAATTTGAAGAAGAAATTCGTGCATCGGTTTCAACTCCAATGGCACGTGAAGAATTTCTAAAAGACTTACATGCACGCATCTTGCACGAGGCAGAAATCAAGCCAAGGACTAACCGCCCTGTTTATCTACGACCTGCCTGTGTAGCGGTTTTTATCATCACTGTACTCTTGATTGGCTTCCTGGCGATTGGGCCGCAGCGGGTAATCGCAGCGGTGCGCGGGTTGCTCGGTTATATCCCTGGAGTTGGCATCGTGGAACAGGGGTCGCCTATCCGGGTGCTGGCTGAGCCAGTTACAGTCACTCGTAATGAGATATCCATCAAGGTTACCTCTGCGACCCTGAGTGCGGATAAGACACATATCGAATATCGTATCTTCGGAGTGCCTGGGTCCGCTTACCCAGATAGAGAAGACATCATGGGATGCACCAAGCCAGAATACCTGCGCCTCCCAGATGGAACACAGCTCGCCCGTAAAGGTAATGATTTCGAGCCAATACCAGATGGGGTCAATGCAGCCACCTTCGTTATGCCGTGCATCTTCAACACTTTACCGGGTAAAACGCCTGACAATTGGGAGCTCTCCTTGCGCTTTATTACTGCCCCTCCTGACTTGATTGTAATGCCGGTTATCGATCTTGTACCCTCACCACAGGCTAGTCTGATCCCAGAAACCACTGCAGTGCCAGAAGCGTCGGGCGCTACTCCCACTTCTGGGGTGAATAACCAGATAACGATCATTAAAGAGATCGAAACCAGCGAGGGTTACATTCTGGTTGGACAGTTCCCATTCCAAGGTCCGCCTGGAGAACAGGTGGAACGCGGCGACGCAGAAATCAGAGATGAGACCGGGAAAGAAGTAGCTTTTGCCCACCCCCAAGATGTTAGCCCGAACTCGCTCGGTCTTGACCCGAATGGGCCTTACTGGTTCATGCAGTTCAAGGCTGCCGGGTTGGTCTACCCCCTGAATCTCAGTTTTTCTGGCTTCACCATCCAGCAGGCGGACCCGAACGCCACTGCGGAGTTCACCTTCGATGCTGGCTCCAATCCCCAGCCCGGCCAGGAGTGGACTCCCAACCAGGACATCCAACTCGCCGGGCATACGCTCAGACTGCTCTCCATCACGGCTGAATCGCGTAATGGATACCGCTTCAGTTTCCAGGGAGATCCGAACGTGATCAGCGCTGATATACAAATCAGCGGATATACATCTACTGGCCATGGTTGGGGGCGTGGTCTAACTGACGGCGGTTTTTCCACGAGCCTCAGCTTTACCCAGTTTCCAACCGGCGTTCTTACGGTTACTCTTTCCAACCTGACCATCATCGGCGATCCGATCTCCTGGCAGGGTCAATGGTCTCCCACCTCGTTGCGCACGGATCTGCCTGCTATCCCAACTCCCCATCCCTGCCTGTGCGCGTCAGTCGATACACTGGAACAGCTCAACCCTGCTCCTGCTGAACTGACCCATGGAAAGGCGCTGTTCTATGAAAAGCTAGAAGACACTGGAACATGGGGCCTCGTCCTTTACAACCTGGATAGCAGCCAAAAACAAGTGGTGACATTGCGCGGTAATTGGGGCGCGTTATCGCCGGATGGTAAAGAAGTCGCCTACTCTGGTTTAGATAACGCAATCCATATTTTTGATGTGGATACACAAACTGACCAAATCCTTCAATATGCTTATGGATTTGATATCCATTGGTCACCGGATGCAAGACAGATTGCCTTTGTGTACTTGAATGGCAGCATCATTGACAGTGTATTTATAATGAATGCTGACGGGACAGACCTACGCCAGGTTTCCGAGCTGAGCTATGAGTCGGTAGTGGGCTGGTCTCCAGACGGCACTCTTGTGTATTTCGTCGCTCCATACACCGGCGGGGCAGCGTGGAAAGTCTATTCCTTCGAGCTTGCAAGCGGTGTTATCCATGAGCTATTCACCATAGAAAACGGCACGCCCAAGTTCCTCAACCCTACACTTTCGCCCGATGGCAAATGGATTGCATATCGCGGCCTTGATAACAGCAGCTTATACCTAGTCCGTACTGACGGAAGCGATATGCACCTTGTATTGGATAATGTCGATGTCGTAGAGATCGAATGGAGCAGTAATGGATGGCTGGCAGCAAACTTACAGGATCTGCAAGCCATTGAATCGACCATCGTTTTGGTCAAACCCGATAACTGCGAAATTTATAAGTTGCCTTTTACACTACAAGGGAATTTGGAAGGAATGTTTTTCCCATAATAACGACGCGCAGCACATTTCATAATCTGATTTCAACTAATTTATTTAATAGTTTCCTGTAATGGTTGTCTCCGGTTCTGGCATGAATCATGTCAGAACCGGAGTGTTGATTTAAAGCGATTGTTTTTCTATTTATTACATTTCCATCAGTTTCCTTCAAATTGATAACTTATTTGATTGAACAATATTACGCTATTTGCTAGACAATCTATTTAAAAAGCGATATTTGTTACTTCCCTAGAAATCCTCAGGAAAGCCGATCGTAATAACTGGCTCGCCTTCATCTCCGGGACCGACCACGATTCTTAGATTCAAGGTGTTGTGATGGGTGCAATGTGGTGGATCTTCCTCGGCCTCGAATAAGCTGACTTCGAATTGACTTTGATCAGTTTCCCCAGCTTGACGAGCAGCGAAGGATGCCAGGAAGACTACGTCCCATAAGCGACCTTTATAACTCTGACCCAGCTCTCTCTCTCGTTCATTCGGGGTGAGACGGGCATGTAAACCAGCAGTGATGGCAGTGGCGTAGCGAAAACCAGCCTCCGATGCCATTTGAGAGACATCCACAAGCACGCCATCTGCCAAAGCCTGGGAGCGAGTGTAGGAGTAGATCTCTTCCCATTCATGAATGTTATATCGAACAGACAGCTGGCGACAGCCAAGCCCAATCTCAGAAACACCACTATTGAACCCGAGGCCACGCTCTTTAAGCGAGACAAAACGACCACGGCCAATGATCAGGTGATCCAACGTGTCAATATCAAGAAGCTTACCCGCTAGAACGACTTCACGGGTCACCGCTACATCATCGGGGCTGGGTGTTGGATCTCCACTCGGGTGGTTATGCACCAGGATGATTCCCGCTGCCGTGCGCTGGATGGCAGGCTTGAATAGCTCGGCTACCCGCACCTGGGCGTAGTTCAGGCTACCCTGATAGATTTCAACGATGTCGATCACCCGGTTGCGCGTGTCCAACAGGATCACCCGCAGGTGTTCCTGCTCCAGGTCACTCATCTCGTGCTTCAGCATGGCAGCTGCATCCGCCGGGCTGTGGATCGTCGGGCGATCTTCTTCGGTGTTGAGGGTCAGGCGTAACCCCAGCTCGACAGCGGCTTTGACACGCGCCGCGTTTTGCTGCCCAATGCCGGTAATATCGGCGATCTCGTGCGCCGGAGCGCGGCGTAGATCAGAAAGCCGGCCGTTGAAATGCGCCAGCAGGGCATCGGCGGTTTCGATAGGCTGCGGTCCCCCGAGTATGGCAGCCAGCAGCTCAACGATTGTGCAGGCACCGGCGTGGTTGCTGACACGTTCAACAGGGCGCTCCCGTAAGGGGAGCAGCTTGTGCTTGGGAGTGTATTTCGTGTGACCGGACTGATCCGGTAGTAAAAGTAATTGGGACATGTTTTCCTCCGTGTAAAGCAATCGCCCGCCCTGGAAAGTACCAGAGCGGGCGGCGTGTGGGCTGATTGAGACAGGATTACCGCAAGCTTTGTACGAGGATCGGTAATCGAGCTGGTTGGAACGGTTCACCGGTCAGGACCAGGCTTTGCAGCTGGTTGATAGCTAACTGAGGCGAGATCCTACCGGCAAGCAATAGGTAGATGATCTTGGAGACTGGCTCCTGGTTTTGTTGATCGAATGGGACGGTCTTTATCAGATATGCCAAACCTTCGCATACCATCCCCAGGTTCTCCTCGATCGAGCGATCCAGCGGCGGTAGGGGGGTGATGGCATCGTTAAGACGCACACTGCGCGGATTATGACCGCAAGCCAAATGCATGTAGTAGATGTAGTCCGCGTAAGCCTCCAACGGGGAGTGGTCGATAACCAGGAATCTACCGCCCTGGTCGAGCGACCCGCACTCCCAGCAATGGAATGGCTCGCCGATCTGTACCGCGATAGGTGCTGATTCCATTTTGATTAAATTTCGTTCTTGCATCATATCCTCCATTAAAAAAAATCAGCGGCCAGCGATATTTTCGTGTTCGCTGACTGCTGAAAATTTGCGGCGAAACGCCTCTTTTATTTTTTCGGTTTTGGCTTGCAAGAAGTGGCTAAGCCCACCTTCCGTGCAAACCCAACCGAATTCGTGAGTGTATTGATTATCCCAATCCCGGTCACGGTAGGTCTCTGCGCCACAAATGGGGCAGGGAGGCAGTGACTCGGGAGCTGGCTGCCCGCCATTACGAAGGTACTCCGCGACGGCTATGATAGCCGGACAGGCAGTATCGAGCTCACACGAGCAGTGTTGAAGTTGATCCACCAGGTGAACCTGTGGCCTGACTGAAGGCCCGAAGTCCACCATATACCGGTATCCTACGACCATGATACGAATGGGACGTTTAGTAAAACCTGGTTGGGTGATTCGGATGAAATTATTTTGCATTAGTCGCTCCTTAGTAGTCGAATTCAAAATCATCTTTGGCTGGATTGCACAAATCGCATGGCTTTTCATCGTATGAACAGCCATCCCAGGGATAGACCCTGACCACGATATAGCCTTCACCATTGCATTTCGGGCAAGGTTGATCAGGTGAGGCAGGAGTATCTTCCCTATCGGATTTATCAACGCTGATTTCGGCGGGGAAATATAGTTTCAAGTAGTGGCTACGGACTGGGAGGGATTTACCAGCCATGGCTAAACCTCTGCACCACGTTGGCGCAACCAGGCTGCGATAGATTCAGAGTCAATTTCAAACGTCCGACCGATCTTCCAATGAGATACAACCTGGTGCTTGAAATCCTGGTGATGGGGATATGCTTTGAACCGTCCATAGATGAGCTGCTTCCTGGATGGTCTTTCTCCCAGCACGTCACACAGCAAGCTCATCGCCAGATCAGCCGGACCTGACCCTTCGTAACCCCATGCAAAACCAGTCGGGCTGTGTAGTAATACGTGTCGTAAGTGTCGCGATCTCCCAGATGGCAGGATGACTTTCACCTTCCCGCCGGGTTCACCGCGGTAAATCTTCTTGACCATATTGACCTCCGGATGAGTTATTTAGAGATTGCCCCAGGTGATCTCAGGGCAATCTCTCGTAGACTAGAACGGTATGTCTTCGGATGAATTCGTGACTGCGCCATTATTGGCGGGTTCAGTTCCACCTTCCCCTTCACGCCCAGACAGGAAACGTACAGTATTCGCGCTCACCTCAAAGGACGTAGCGGGAGAGCCATCCTGTCGAGTGTAAAGCCGTGGGCTGCCCGTTTCAGGGTCACAGATCAGCCGGCCTTCCACCAGCACCAGGCTGCCTTTATGCAGGTATTGATTGCAATTCTCAGCCGTTTTACCCCAGGCTGAAATGCGAAACCAGGTGGTCTCTTTTACTACTTGGCTGCTCGAGTCGGTATATTGACGATTGGCAGCCAGGTTGAAGTTGGCCACCGCCTGACCGGCAGGCGTATAGCGCATTTCCGGGTCACGCCCCAGGTGACCGGCGATGATGATCGTTTGGTATGACATGTGATTTTCCTCCGTTTCGTATATATGGAATTACTTCTTGCCGTTGAGGCTGGCGACCCAGGCTCGCAGCGTTTCGCGCGAAGCCGGGAAATCCTCATGGTGGGCAGACTTGAAGGCATTGAAGGCCTCCAATTCCGCGGCGTTGGTTGTGTCTACCGTGATTCCGTCCCGGTATTGAAGTCCCTCTGTTTGAGAGACGGATGCAACCGGTGTAGCCACTTGCCCGCTCGATTTTTCGGATCGTCCATTACCATTGGATCCGTGGCTATTCGAGGCGCCGTTTTCCAGGCCAGCAGTTCTGGCAATCTCCTTGTCGTACAGGCTGTTGCCGAACTGCTCACCCAGCTGGCGAAAGCAGCGCTTCAAGCAGTCGGTGACCGCCCCAGCGATGGCTACATCCAGGGCTTCGGGTGTATCCCCATTGAAGGTGCATCGTCCAGCGTCGGCGTGGCTGTAAGTCTTGCCATCCAATTCGACGATGATCCTGCCGGTAATGTAGGCTACACCAGCGACCTCCGTGTTTACCTTGCCGTCTTCGCCCAACACTGGCACTTTTTTCTTGAGGCGCTGGTCGTAAAACGTGACTGTTTTATCCCAACGCATGATGTGTGGCTCGCTGACTAAATCAAACGACCAGCGAAACGTGAACAGGTCGTTGGCGACTTCAATCACGTCATAGCCTTCCAGGTAGGGAACTGTCCCTTGCCCACCTGCTTGGCGGCGCTTGACACGGTTCATGTCCAACGGTTGCCTTAACTTCCAAAGTATCTGTTCGATAACTGGATCTGACGTGGGTGGATCGGGTTTTGAGATTGCTTTGTTCATGTGTTCCTCCATGTGAGTGGTTGAAAACTTTGTTTTCATGTTTTGATTTCCCAGCCCGCTTTCAGCGATCTTTTGTATCTCTACCATCCGCACTGCTTCGATGTGCTTGCAGCGAAGGCCAAAATGCTGGCAGCGACCGGTGAAATCGGGGCAGGTGCAGGCCCAGGCATCGTCATCCAGCGAGACGATGTAATGGTTGCTCTTACTGGCGACCATCCAGGTGCAGTCCGTCAGGACCATTACCTGCATATCGCCGCTCATCAGAGCAGCCTGTGCCCGGGCCATGCGCTCGTGTTGGAGCTGGTTCTCCAGGGTGGGGGGTGCTGTGATCATCGTGTATACATTTCGCTCCTTTCGTGTGAAAAAAAAGTGTGGGGATTGGTTTCCGACGTTATTCCGCCACAAGTGATGGCGGATAAACGTTTTACTGTCCGATTGCCCTTCTATAATCTCAGGGCACATCAGGGCAGCGAACCTTGACTGCCAAGCAAGTGCTTAGCCTTCAAAGTTTGCTGCTCTGAATCTATGAGGATCTGCCAGGTTGGCATAAAACCAACCTGGCAGACTATTAATCCTTTGTTAGGCATCTTATGAGCCTGGCCTTTGCGGACGACTTCCAGCGCTTCTCACGACCCACCCCCGGACTAAGGGGCAGCGGCCACCGCCTGCCAGGGCAGAGCGTTTACGCAAAGAGGCTGTTTGTAAAGGTGCGAGCTGCTTGTTAAAACAGCAAGGCCGGTGCACATCCCTCCTGGGGGAAATACACCGGCCAACGTATGAGTCACAGACTATTCAATTGTTAGCTGAACCCCCTAAACCGCACCCGATGGCGGCAGACTACCGCAAAGAAATACTTGTATACCTGAAAGACTACCGTTTAGATCCGTTCACCTGGCTCATGATGCGCCGAGCAACCACTTCGGTCGTGCCGCGTGGAGCACGCAATTCGGAGGGGTCCAGGGTCTCAGGCACCGCCAGCTCTGCGCCGCGGGCATCCTTGAGAAAATCCGCCAGGCTCTCTTCGTAATCCCGGCTCTGAATGAAACCATGCACCCGGACGTAATAATTCTTCTCGACCACCACCGGTGCGCCCAGGTTACCCTTAGGCACGCGGATGGTGACGAAATCGGCCGCGTCCTGGACTTCGTTGAGCGGCTTCTGCGGTAGGTCAGGGTCACGGTAGCAAGCCAGGCGAAAGAGCAGGTCATCAGCGTACTTCCAAGTCCTAACGATTATCCCTTCGAGAACGACATCATTGATCATTGCAGCCTCCATTGAAAAGTGGTTAAAATAAATTGGCCGGGACTATCCTCCAGCAGGAGTATCCCGGCCAACGTGTGAGCGGCGTTTGATTACGCCTTGCAGATCATAAGTTTGATGCCTGAGCCCGGTAGAGACCGTGTTGCTTTGCTCAGACTATAGTAATCATACATGTTTACAGTATCAAAGTCGATAGGCAGATGTCCCGTTAGGGGAGGGACAAGTGTCCCGATTTTCTTGACCCCAATTAATAATATTAGAAACAAAATTCGATCGTCTTGTCAAGCGACCATTAAAATAATTGATGTAGATAAATCCTAAGGTGATAAATAAACTAAAGGTTTAGCACTTGAATTGTGGTCTTCCTTGAAGAATTACCACCAACCTTCTTCGACCGTTACACCTTTCGTTTCAAATGCTTTTCTTGCCTGATCTGATATTTCGGAATTCTTAGACAGGAGCATGATTGATAAGTTTGGTAAGCCAATAAGGTGGTGAACACCAATATCTGTGATTTGTGTGGGTATCCTTATCTTTCTTAATTTGTCCATTGATGACAGGTACTTGAAACCATTGTTTGTCAGATTAACACATTCTTGCAGGGATAATACTTCCAAATTCTTGAAGGAGGCAATTACTTGGAGACTCATATCCGTAATTGAGCTTTGGGCTTCAAAAAAGCGTAAGTACTTATGGTTGGACAATAGCTTTATTCCATAGTCTGTTACATTAGGGCAAAATCGGAGTGAGAGATTCTCAAGAAAAATTAATTTTGCTATCTCGATCATCCCTTCATCGCTGATTTGGCACCAAAAACCATTAAAGAATAAAACTTTCAATGTAATTATCTGGCCGATATACCTTAGCCCATTATCAGACACCCACCCTGCTAAATAGAGGTTTTCAAGTTTCTTAAATGATGTAAGGTAACTTAACCCCTCGTCAGTTAGTTCATTGCAACCGATAAGATTAAAATTCCGTAATTTATGTAGCACCTGCAGGAGGTAGAGCCCATGGTTTGATATATCCGAGTCAACCAACCACAGTAACTCAAGGTTATTGAGATTTTTTATATACCTTACGCCTTGGTCTGCGATTCCTGTGCATGAGACGTCTACCTCAGTAATGTGTGTAAGTGATTGTATAGTCTCTAATCCTTGGTCGCTTACATAGCTCATTGCCAAGTTTAGACGTTTTATTAATTCTATATCCCTAATTTCATTAGTAAGTATAAGTAAGCTTTCATCTGTTGCGTTTTCGAATGTTATTTCATATTCTTGACCATCCAATAAGTCATGTGAACCAGGAAATTCAGCTACTCTCATCCATCTATGATCAGAGTATTTTCTAGTGGACAAAATAAACTTTTGATTTGATGACAGGGTTTTTATGCTCATATTTTCCTTCTACCCAGAATAATAGATGTCAGTATCAAGGTAACTTAGAAAGGGACCGTTCTACCTATTATTATCCGTAAGGTCCACCTGTAATTCAATTCGATGATACAAGTCTGATTCTATAAATGTGCCAGTAAACCCGAGATCTCTAACTTTAGCTTCGTGCTCAAGTCTCTGAAATATTTCGAGTCGAGGATCGAATGTTATAGAATCATATACAGTGTTAGGATCAATTGGTATTTCAATATTCTTTACATTCGGTATTGCGTATTCGCTGATGAAAAGAAGTCGTACTTCAGATTCATGAGCGAACGCATCTCGCTTTAGTAATGCAAGTTCAGCCAAGTTGATTGGGTTGTCAAATACATTCGTTCCCCGTAAAAATGCATTCGCAACTGTCTGCGTTAACTCCTGAGATGATAAATACTTAACAGATCCAATGTAACAGAATCCTGGGAAGGTTTTTGTTATTCCCAATTCTAAAGCATTGAATAACTTTCGAGGAGTTGTTCGGACGCTAACGCCCTCATCATCGGATAAAGAGTTTCTTTGTGTATCTGGATCGATCGCTACTCTAGAATACGCGCGAAGAAGCGTATCTGATTCCTTAGTCATTGACCAGCATTGTGCGTATATCCTAGTAAAAGGATAAGAAATAAACTTCTGAGTTCGCTTACCTTTTTCAGTGATGTAAATCCCTAGTAGACCCCCAACTAACTCCATCGGGTCTTCCCACACACATGGGTTAACCAGCATAATATTCTTATGATTTAGTCCGTCTTCAAAGTATTTAAGACGAAAATATCGATAAATAGATAGATCGGGATCGGGAATACGGATGTAGTTATTGATCATTGAAAAATATCAGCATATCTTTATGATAAGTGTTTGTATGGGTCACTTTATGAGTAAGCTCGATTAATCCTTGTTTTATAAATAGATACTAACTTCGCTACATTTACTATTCCTCAATGAATGAAAGCAATTATATATGGAATGTTTGATTGTAAAGTTTGTAAGATGATAGGCTGTTTGTCGCAGAACCTCAGCCGGCTTACCACAACTTTAGGGCTTTCTCAAAGTAAGGTTCGGATTATATTTAACTCTAAGCGATCCTTCTATATAATCAGCATTTTTTGTATAAAAAGGAAATAATTTACGCTTTTCCCTAGACCATTCTGCAATAAGAATCAGGTCATTACTTTGCCATGATTGCGACTTAAGGGCCCGAAGCCGGACTTGATTTCGCGATAACCTTACGGTGATATGAGATGGTCTTCTAGAAAGCCCCTTAGGGCCATATATACCGAGACACTTAACTTTCACTCGCATGAGTCTCCTTATTATTTGTTTCAGAGTAGAAAGTAGTACTACATCAGATAGTGCCTCTTTTAGGTTAAGTAAGACATAACAGAGAATCCTTGGCACTGATTGAGTGCTGTTATTTTCAATAGATACAATTTTATATTTATAGATAGGGGAAATGTAGCCGGCTTTTTCAAATCCAGCGCGTATTTGTGTTTGTAATTCTGGAAAACGTGCAGAAAAAATATTTCGAAATGTAGATAAGCTACTTTTCCAGTGTGGTGCATCATACCAAAGCAATGCGCCTTGTATAAGGTCTTTAGCACATTCCGTAAGCTCTTGACTGTTTACTATCGCTTCTGAAAGAACATTACCATTAATAGCAAGCATTGAATGAGCTGGTTGGCCAGAATCTATCTCTATAAGATACCTGTTATACGAAGGGAATAGCTTTGCAGAAACCCATGATATGTATAGACCTTCATATTGATGGGCACCCCTTGATGGATTTTTAACCTTACATACAATATTAAGTTGAAATCCAGTTCCTATAGAATGCGTTTCAAGCATGGTGACTATAGTAAGAGAAGGATGTGATGCATATCCAATAGTAAGCAGATACCTAACACCAAAAGGAAGCGTACTTGAGTTCGGAGCATTAGGTTTTTCCAAGTATTCCGCAATGAATAAAAGAATAGCAATAAGCACACCATGGGATGTATCTACGAGTTCATCAAAGAGATCCCCGAATTCGAAAGAGCTTAGCGTTTTTGTGCTCTCCGCATCCCTGTAACGGATAGCCATTATTTCAAAATCAGCACTACCATGAGCGATGGAATTTCTCACGATCGAATCAAACCCCAAGGTTATGGATGTACCAATATTCGACCCAAGGACATTCACTCTATTACTAAGTGGTGGGGTAATGTAATCCTTATGATACAGTTTTCCCAGGATATAAAGTGGAACCTTGATAAGGTGATTAAACACATGTTCCGAGTACCGCTGATATTCAGGATGCCAGATAGATTCAAACTCAGCAGCATGATCGGGGGAATCCAAACTAAGGCTGTCCTGCTTATTCCAACTCGGTGTTGGCATTAAAGCAGATGATATGGCATGGTTGAGACTTGGAGCCATTATTGTTATTGCTTCCCACGCTAAATATGGATGACTTAGTAAGAATGAAAGTAAATCGTTGACAGTATTCGAATTAAAAAAACAAAGTGGTTCGTTGGTAAACGGGTAAAGTAACAAGTGCCAATCCTTAAAACTTCCTTCGTCTACCCATTCTGAAAATATATCGATTATACGATTACGCTTACTTACCCTATATCCAGTTTCTTGGGGATGGGAATCAAAAAACTGATTTATAGTAGACATACCATCTTCCAACCTGCCTCATTTGTTTTTCACTTTAGAGCGGTTTGTATCTACAGACGTATTACTCTTTATTAATTAACCATTATACGTCTTTACGAAAATATATATTTCTAATTTATGCAAACAAAATGCTCATTTCTTCCTACTAGTAACGCAGTGATCACCAAGTATTGCAGAGGTAATATGTGAAAATCCGATTGAACAAACTATTGCATCACTTCTTGTTATTTTGGTATTAATGCCTATACTAAAAACAAACGTAAGGTCGGCATTTCAGTGTGTAAATGACTGGATCTCCGCGTATCCGCTTTCAGCGACCATCACATCCGGCACAATGCTCGGAAACAGCCGGTCAAGGTTAGCGGATACCTGAACCAACACGGTATCGTCACCCGCATCCACACTAATCCCTGTCACTATTGCGTTAACTCCATATTTTGCCAGATAGCCGTTATTCAAGCTGGCAAACTCCTGAGCATTCGCCCAGGTTTTACTCGTTGGTTGAAGATCCCCTGTTTCTTCGAACACCCTCTGGCTGATCTCCGCTGCAGCTGCTAGTGCAGCCGCATCCGCAGCTTTAGCAACCTCCGCCCGGGCGTAGAAATATCTTCCCAGTTCCATGCTAAGCGCCATGATCGGGACCAGAATAATCCCAAAAAATCCCGTCCAAAAGGTCAAAGAGTAACCATGTCGATCATTCAGGATTTTCATCACCAACCCTCCTGGCGGAACGTGGCCTCCGCCGACAATGGAAAGCTGCTCGGTAGCCCAGGCACCAGTGTTCCCAGGAAACTGGGAATGCTGCCCGAAACACGTACGGTCAATATGCTTCCCGCCACCCCACCGGGGGATAGAATTGCAACGCTGGCCTGCTTCACAATGGGATCACCGTTAATGGCGCTGCTGGCGGCGCTCATAGCGTAACATGCGCTACACTGCTGGGCCACGCTTCCCATGCGCGCCCCATGCCTGGCAGCAGCCTGGACAGCCTGCTGGCCATACACCACCATTCCTAGGTTTATCGTAGCCAGCATGACCAGGATGGCTATCGGGAAGGTGATTGCGGCTTCCAAGGTTTCAATCGCCCTACGAGCTTTCAAGAATCGCATACATACCTCCTAATAAAAAGGCTGAAAGGCAGGGCAGTCTCGTGGATAACCCTGCCTCTCAAGTTTAAATTCTGCCAGCAACATCTTGCACAACCTGGGCAATCTTCTGGCCCAGGATCTGGTACGCGCCATAAGCGACCAGGACGACGACTGCGATGATCACAGCCACCTCGGCCGTCTCGATTGCAGCAGTGTCTTTTAGAAAACGCATAGCTCTCACCTCCTTTCAGATAATATCAAGGTGTTCAACGAACGACAGTCAGATACAGCCAGGTAACCGTTCCCAAGGTAATGGCAACTGTATAGGGAATGGTCTTCTTCCTGGTCATCAAGCCTAACAATCCTTGGATGCCGCCCGCCATCACAATCGGAATGAATACCAGTCCATTCCCGAACAGGAGAACCAGAGATATGATGATCTTGGCGTCTGCACCGCCAGTAACGCCAATCTCCCACAGCGCCCAGGCAGCGAAAATAACCAGGAAGGCATAAATGCTTTCTGATGGTCCGGAAATGGACAGCGCTAATATAGTCACTATGCAAGCCATAGGTATGCGCCACTTTGGCCAGGGAAAATCTGAAATCAAGATCAAGGCAACGACCAAAATCACGACCAACCAACCACCCTGAAGCAAACGCCAGAGTGCAGATAGAACCAGCGGTGGGATGGTTAACAAGGACGGCACTTGCCTGGAACGCAGATCGAACACCACACATGCACCCAGCCAGGCCAACAAAAAGACAAGGAGTATCACCTGGGTTGGTAAGATAGAAATCTGCATGGGTTCATTACCTCAGGAATGACTTGTGTGGCGGTCAAATATGGTGGATTAAGGATCGTGCTTGGACCACCGGTTGGAGTGGGAGTTGAAGTTGGATTGGTAACCGCGGCAATAGGTGGATTGTTCAAGGCAGCACGCATTTGGGATGCAACAGTAACCCCCTCATAAATGGTCGCAATTTGAGGAGTGACTACAACAATACCCTTCGAACTATCTGACTGATAAGAAATTGTCTCTACGTGGATCCAAGAGGGAATTGGGATGACGAGTGAATTGGCATAAGATGTCATGGCGATCGTAAAAATGAAAATCGCCAGGGACCGCCTCAGCCAATGATTCGTGAGTAGCAGATAGAACAACCCGCCCAATACTAGCAGTGCCAGGCCTGCCAGGGTAATGACAGTCAAGGCTGGCATGACAACAGTTAACGCAGACAAGTTACTGATGATGATCACCCACATACTGGCAAAGAGAACACCCTGTCCAAACCGGATATAGTGCCGGCTTTTGTCTTTTATTAAAAGGATCCGGCTGATACAATCCCATTTCCGCCCGGCTCGGACCATTAGGCGGTTGAGGATGAAGTAAAAACCAGGCCTATTACGCCAACCACTTAGCTGCAGTGTGAGAAGAAATTCCTCCAGAAAGGGATTAATCCCTCCCAATGGTTTCAAACTTCTCTCGAAACTATCCCCGCTGCAGCGTCGAAGAACGGCCTCACGAGCACATTTCTGGACGTCACCCTCCGGCAATTCCTGGATGACGCTGGTCAAAGCCCCAAATAAGTCCTGGTTTTCACCAGTATTAGCGGCTAAACGTTCAAAGAAGATCACCACTTCCAAAAGCCGCATATCGGTTGAGGAAATCCGCATTTCATCACCCAGCACGCCCAAAACCACGAAAATGACCAATAGCCACTCTTGGATGAATATATGAATCAGCCAAAAAGTAGCCAGCCCTCCAAATAACATCCCTACAAGGTAAACTAACGTTCCCTTCTCAACACTGACCCTGACCAAGGTTTTCAGCGAAAACATTAACCTTTTTGGATTTGCCCAGTTTCTTCCTCTCAGATATATCGCCCGCAATAGGCGGATCACCCAGCAAACCAGGTATACCGAAGAAGCCAGGTAAGCGATCAAAGGAAACATACGAATCGCCATTACCATACTCCTGGCAACAGCCGGTAAGGAACCTGCCTTGCATAGGCATCGTAACCAGTAATAATACGCTCCTCCCTTAAAGCACGCACGATCTGGATCCCAGCCAGACTTATGAGCAAGCTCGCAGAAATAAATGTCTGGGTTGAAGAGGCTACCAACGCCCCACGCAGTACCAGCTCGCCCAGGTACATCGGATGCCGTACAATGCGATACGGGCCACACACCACCAACCCACGATCTGCGGGAGCAATTCCGAAGTGATTCCCTAACGAAATCAGCGACCAAAAAATCAAGGAATAACCCAAAAAGCCTGTGATCATCAAGGGAAGTGGCATTTCGACGGAAGAAATCGTTGCCAGAGGCAGCAAGGCAGCCAGGATCCCCAAACACAGCCCCAGCCGATCAGATTTCACAGCAGGTTTGCGCCGGGCATAGAAAACTGCCAGGATTCCATTGTGGCATGCCGCCATCCAGGCCAGCAACGACTGGTGCTCATTGGCTGCCAGGAAAGAAACCACCGCCGCAAAGGTGAAAAAAGCCAAACCCATCCGATCTCTCATAATTTTCAATCTTCCTTATCATTATGATCGGACCTTCTAGATATGCCCCCGATGTGTAGCAAGGCAAGGATCCAACCTAATGTGATCCCCACTGCAAAAGTGGACCCGGCAATCGACAATGTTTGCATCACTGACAATTCATAACCAATCATGGCAGCACCTATAAAGTATTCAGGATCGGCCACCCAATCAGGATCAGGATCACGGCGATGAAGGGCAGGAAGTAAAACAGCACCATCGGGATGACCAGCTCTGCCCCGACCTTCTCAGCGCGCTGCTCGGCTCCAGCGGCGAATTCGGCAGCAATCCGGTTGGCCATCTGGGTCATTAATTCTTGTTGCGCCGTGCCCAGGCGGACGAATTCCAATTGCACAGAGAGGCCGATCAGATCTGGCAGGTTCGAAGACTGGGCTTCCTTCTGAAGCTGGGGAAAGATCACCCGGCCCTGAGACATCTGCAGCACGCGTTGCATCCACTTCCCAACCAGGCTGCCAGTTTGGGCCGTGCGACGTAGGGCTTCTTCAATGGAAACCCCAGCGGCCATCTGGGCGGCTACGAGCTGGATATACTCGGGTAGCTGGGACTGGAAACGTCGGCGTACCCGGCGGGCTACGCTGCCCAGGAGTGTGGCTGGGACCTGCCAGCCGACTAAAGCGGCCAGTATGCTGGGGAGCAGATTGTCGTATACCAGCAGACCCAAGATAAAAACTCCCAATGCCAGTGCCAGTCGTAAAGATGTGAACTGAACTTCGTTCCAATCCGCCCACTTGCCCACCAGCTGCGCAAAATACAAGTCGGACCGGCTTCTGCGCAAGAGCGAGCCGGGCGCCCAGCGAGATGTGGGCTTATCCAGCCTGGACAGCCAACCCCGCCAGCCAAGCAGTTTTTTCCCAGCCAGCTGTTCGCTTTCGATCAAAAACTGCGCCGCTCTGCCCTTCGCCAGGCTGGGCACGAACTCCACCCATAAGAAGATCAACAGGACGGCTGTTGCAATGCCGATCAAATACACGAGAGTCATACCGCCTCCGAGACAATCGAACGGATCATGAGATACCCCACGACCATCATGCCAATCCCGGCAGAGATCACAGCTTGGACTGGGAAAACCAGGAGCGACTTCTGGATGAGCGGATCGCGGGTGAGAAAGAGAAAAACGATTAATAGCACTCCTGGGATCAGGCGGGCTGAGAGCAATGCATCACTGGCTTTAGCCACCGAGCGGTTGCGTGCTACCAGGATTTGCTGAACCCGCTGGGAGATCTGCAGGAGAACCTCGGCATACTTTCCACCCCCAGCCTCGCTGTATCCATCCAGCAGGTACGCCAGGTTGGAGAGCGAGGTGGAAGGTGAGCGGGTTGCCAGACTGCGAAAAGCCTGCTGCCGGTCCTTGCTGCGTAGCTCGGCGACAGTCAGCGAGAGCTCAGGCGACAAAGGATTAGGCGCTTCAATCTCGAGCGACTCGCCGGTCCGCTGCAGGACATCCGGGATAGAGCCGCCAGATAGGAGCCCGGCAGTAATCCGCCCAACCGCCACCGGCAAGAGCCGGTCGATCTCCCGGCCGCGGCTCTTGACTTTTTCGCTCAACCAGGAATAAGGTAAAAATGCCACAATGAATCCTAGGATCAAGGCTGGAATACCAGGGAGCAGAGGCCAGGTAATCACAGTGGCAGCTACGCCAGTTGCGACGGTGAGCAGCCGAAACGAAGCCGGCTGCAACCGCACACCACCCGCCAGGAGCTTATATTCCAGGGATTCTGGTAATAACTCGCTCAACTGCCTGGTTGTGTCTAATGAATACATCTCTGACAGGCGTCGACTGGCCTCCCCCCGCCGGATACGATGCGGCGCAAACAAGACAAATACCAACAACCCAACAAGTAGACCAATCAAAGTTATCATGCAGACCAACCTTTCCTATAAAACCGTTTCAGCCTGGAGACGAGGATGCAAATCACCCACCTTCTCCCATCGCGGCTGGACATCCGTTGGTAATTCCTCATACCGGTAGACCGGCTCGAAAGCGATATCGCTGTTTTTAAGCTCTTTTACGACGTTGGCGATAACCGTCACCCGGCGCACTTCGTGACGGATGCCGATTTGCACCAATACATCCACAGCTTCAGAAATCAAGCGAAGCGCATCTGCCGGCCGCATCCCGGTGTCTGCCCCCAAGACGGTCGTCAGACGACGAACTGCCTCACGAGGACTGTCCGCATGAAAAGTGGAAGCGCCAGAATGCCCGGTCATCATCGCCCGGAACAGGCTCAATCCAGCCTGGCCATCTCGCACCTCTCCCAAGATCAGGTAGTCGGGCGACATGCGCATGGCATCGTCCACGCCATTGGCCAGGGTATAGGATTGAATTTCAGTGCCAATGGCAGCCGGACGAGCCTCAACCGTCTGCACGGTGGGGCGGTCGATCCAAATCTCCTCTGGGTCTTCGATCTTCACGATACGCCAGGTCGGGGGCAGGAAGTTGCACAGGGCAGAGAGCAGAGTAGTCTTGCCGGTGCGCGTCCCTCCGCTGATCAGAATGCGGTAGCCCTGCTCCATGGCAGTTTGGAGGAAAGCCATCATCTCGCTGCTCATCATGCCACGTTCAAGGATCCATTCCGGCAGGACCGGCTTCTGCTCAAACAGGCGGATGTTGATGCTGGGGTTGAGCCCGGGCGGGACGATAGCCGGGTGCATGGCTTTCACCCGCCCACCACCTGGATTGTGAGGCGTTACCGGCAGTTTGGCGTTGATCGAAGGGTTGGCTTCGTTAAGGCTCTTGTTCTGCGGGCCTAGCAGGCGGTCGAGCACTCGGTTAATTTCCCCTGGATCGGGTTTCGTGTCAGGAAGCGTCTCCCACCGCACGCTATTTTTCTTCATTACCTGTACCAGACCGCTAGAATAGATACAGATTTCGGACAAATCGGTTCTGGTTGGGGGGAGTAGAAGGTCAAGGAAGCCCAGGCCCATCAGGCGCCGGCCTAGCTCTTCCGCCAGGGCGATATCGGTCTGATAACTCGAATAGGCATTGTTACGCCGGAAAGCTAATCCAACCAGCTGGTTGATCCTTTCCTGGATGCGCTGGCGGTCAGTTTCAGACGGAGACCGAAGTATACTGACCGGGAACTCACGGTTGACCTGGTCGATGACCTCGTTGGCGACTACTTCTTGCAAGCCATCATCGTGAGCACACCCAGTCGCTTGTCCCGGATCATAGAGGCTTGTCAAACCTTTGCCAAAGCCGTTTCCATTCGTAAACATCGCAGGTCCTTTAGCTGAAGCGGATGGCTGGAATACGCAGTCGGCTCTTGCTGTGATACCCGTTATTGCCGTCCTTACCCAGGGTGCTACCGGGATAGAGTGCTTCAGCCAGGTTATGCATGGCTTTAGCTAATGCCTCTACCCGGGTCACTGCGGGGACCTGGTTGTCTTGGGCCTGACAGATGGCTGGAAGGTATGGGATCACAACCGCCACTGGCGGAGCCCAACCATAGGCATTGGACAGCTCATCGTGGAATTCCCGCGGCGAGATGGGTGAACGCTCGTTGACCTGGTTGAGTACCAGAAAGATGGCTTCGCGCGGGATGCGGTGCTCGCCGATCAGCCTCTCCAGCAGCAAGACCATCGAATGGCGGGCAGCGGTCATATCCGCCAGGGTACAACGGGAGACAATGATGGCAGTATTGGCAGCTGAAATTCCCTGCAGACTCCATGGTTGCTCACCCGCTGGGAGGTCGAGCAGCACGGCAGCATAGTTGCGCGTCCAAGACGTCATCACCAACGAATAGATGCTGGCGGGATCGGACCGATCCGAGGTTGAGAAAACCGCTGCCTTCTGGTAATCGACCGAGTTTTCCGGCGCAACGATCACGTCCAGACCTTCCCGGCTCTGGATGGAGGCTGCAAACCCGTCGCCAGGCCGAGCGAAGAACTCCATGGAATTGGGCACGTAACGCAGCCGAAAATGAGAAACGACGGTGGGCGGTAAATCAAAGGACATTAAAAGGGTGTTCACACTCCGGCGTAATTTGAGCTCGTAGGCCAAACTTTCAGCGATGGTCGAGCGCCCGGTTCCGCCAGTGGCCGACAGAAATGCGATCACACGCGTACCCAAAATCGCTGTAGCCGTACGGGAGAGGTAGGCCTGCTGAAGCGGAGCGGCAGCCGCCAGGCGGGCGCGCTCGTTCATGGCAGCAGCAAACCCGGCCTGGGCAATCTCTCCCCAATTTACCGGGGCAATGTACACGCCGCGCACCACTGACGATTTCTCATAAGTCGCGCGCAGATCTCGCAACGCCTGCGGCAACACCAGGATCGCCACACCCTGCCAGACCTGCATCTCGGCTAGTCTCTGGATCAGGGCATCTGGTCCTGGGGCAATATCCACTTGCAACACCACTAGGGCAGGCCGCATCTGTGATAAGTTTTGCTCGAAGATCGCCCATTGGGTTGCAATGGAGCTGATCGAGAACCTTGGGTCGGCGAGGAATGGCGCCTGCATCTGGCGAAAGACTTCTTCATTCCCTGACCCAGCCAGCATGACGGTCACTTTGGGGTTAGTTACGGCAGGGGTATCCATTTACCTGTCTCCGCTGTTTTGGTTCATGGCATCATAGAGGTCAGCCAGGTTGAGGGTCAGGATATCCTGCTCCTGGAAGCCTTTAGCCGATTCAAGCGTCAGGTACAGGCTACCGTACCTGCTCAGGGCAACCACTAGAGTGGAGGGGTTAACCATGAAGCCGGGAACGACTTCGATCGGGGTAGAAGGCACATCCAGCACCACCACACTTCCATCTTGCGCAGCCGAGACGGTACGGGCACTGGCGAAGAGCTGATCTTGAGCCGAGCTGGAGGGAAGCTCTTCGTAGCGAAAGGATTGTGGCACCATAAGCACCTTCAGACCGCTGATGGCGATGCGCGCCAGGGGAGCTTCGGGAGGCATAGGCGTCGGCGTGGGGGTGGGAGTGGGGGCTGGTAGGCCGGAAGGCAATGCGGTTGGCTCGATCTGGAATGGAGCATTCACCAGGGAAGCGGGAACAGCAATGTTGTGCAGCACATCCGGGGACAGCATCCCGATCAGGGTCACCTTTTGCCCCTCGCGCAGCAGCCCAGCAATACCTGAACCCAGGTCGACCTTGACGGCAATCGCCAGGTGATCCGGCTGCAGGCTAGCGGGAATGCCGGCTTGGGAAGTGTCGCCCAGCACCGACGTGGTGATGTAATCGCCTGGTGCGCGGCCCACCGCAAGGATTTTATTTTGTAAATCCTCGATGCGAGTAAAAGCATCCGCTGGTTTGGCCTGCGCCGGAATCGTACGCAGCTCTAATAAATCTGCAGTCAAGGGTGTGCCTGGAGCAATGGCCACTTTGGCCACTACAACGGTTGTCGGATTGATCACCCCATTGAGGAGAACGATGACCATCACGCCAATGACTACAGCTAAACCGATTGCAATCCAGGGAGAACGTCTTTTTTCCATAACACAACCTCCATTAGAGAAATTTTCAATAAGCGCCTAACTTTTCCAGAATTTCATGGTCGGATGGCTCGCTGCCTGGCACCATCAAAGGGTGTACCAATATCGGCTCCAGCTCAGCCACATCCTCGCTGTAACCCAGCTTGGCGATCGCCATCTGGCGGGGAATGCGCGCAAGGTAGCGCTTGTATTCCGTGTTGACCACCCCCTTCTCGCTGCGCCCGATGTGGGCCATAACCAGGTCACGATCGTGGGGATGCTTGGTTTGAAAGAAGAAAGCGTTGTTGCAGGAGGACAGGATCCCGGGCGGAATGGCGCTGACCGTCTGGGCGAGCAGGTGCAGGAAAATCTGGTATTTACGCCCATCCCGCCAGAAGGTCTCAAATACCTCGCTGACCTGCTCATTGTTACCCGCAGAAGCGTTGTTATCTGCGGCTGCCCCGCTCACCCCATTGAGCACTTTGTTGGCCTCCTCGAAGAAGATCTGCATGGGTGGGAATTTGGCCCCGGCCAGGCTCTCGCGCCTTCTCACGACGCTGTCGAAATACAACACGCTGGATAGCAGCGCCAGCAGCGCTGCTTTGGGATACTCGTCCATCTCAGCTCCACCCTCCACGATCAGTAGACCCCAAGGATCGTCCTTTGGACCCAATAATCCTAAGTCTTCGACCGGCAGACTTTCGGGACCCGCCCCGTATTGCCAGGCCATCTGGCCCTCGGCGAACTGTTCCACCCGCAGCAACACCCCTTCCAGGCTGGCCCGGCTGGCCTGGTCGCCCTTGGGCAGCGCCGCATAGAAGTTCTTCAACCGCTCCACCCACATGCGCACGTCGGCCTGCTGGCTGCGGTAGACCGCCAGTGCCTGCAATTCGCCTGGCTGGAGATCAATCAATGGTTGGCCAGTTGAAATTGTTCCTGGTGCATGGTTGTGCTCCCGCCACTCCTGGACCACCTCGACTTCTACGCTGTTCTGCAGGTGACCCCAGGTGGGATGATTGAATACCTCCGGATCGCTGGTCAAGACGCCCAGGTTGATATACACCTGGGTCAGGGCGCGGCGTAAGAATCCGAGCTGGCGGGGACCCATCCGCCCGGCATTGGCGAAGAGCTCGCTGATTAGTGTACGATAGCGGCCGGGATAAGACCGACGTGGTACCTTGAGAATATTCCAGCGCAGCGGGCGGGGCGCACCAGCATAAAGCTGGCGGATGTCTACCCTACCCTCCAACCCGGACCAGTTCAGCGCTCGCCGCCAACCCTGGCCAAAATCCAGCACCACGGAACGAAAATGCCACTGGCGGGTGGTTTCATAGGCTAGTCGCTCAGCTGCCACGCTTTTTCCAAAGCCAGTGTCCCCACAGAAGGCAGTGTGAAAGTGGCGCTCGAAGCTAAGCTTGAGTGGAGTATGGGTCAGCTGCCCGGTTTCGCTGCTCCACTGCCATCCGAGCACTACATCGCCGTGCATATCAGGACGAAAAGCAAAGTCGGGAGTGGACTCCTGCACGGTCAGGGCAGAGCCCTGCTCGAACATACCGGGAGCGGTATAGGCAGCTAATTGCAGCATGGTCAGGAGGGTGGAATCCATGTATCCACTTAGCACTTCAGGGACAGTCTCTACCCGAGTAGAAGGCGTGAAGGCCTGGGCGTGCTTACCGATGTACTCGCTTTCCCCGGCAGTCAAGTCGCGGGTCTGCACTCCGGTGATCACGTCCTCCGTGCCATGGAATGCTTCTGGGATCAATCCCATAAGTGCCTGTTTGCCCTGTTTGGTGCGCGCCATGGCGTACACGTCTGTGTAATAAGCCCCTTCTTTACTGGCAAGGTTGAGCAGGCCTTGTTGCTGGCGCAGGATTTGGGTCACCAGGATGGCGGGGTCGAACTGCCACTGGTAGCTGTTATGTGCCGAGATGGAAGGTGCAATTCCGACCGTCAGCCCGGTGGAAGCCGCCTGGCCAATCGCCTGGGCGGTGGAGGTTGAATTCATCTGACTTTCGCCAGCACTGGAGGTGTCAGCCTGACCCTTGGTGTCTGCCTGGCTGGTGGTATCGGCCTGCGAGGTGGTATGACTGCCGAAAGTGCCAGAAGCTTCCGAATGGGTGGTAGCTGTCATGTTGGCCACAGATACACCTTGGCTAACGGTATCGGCCTGGCTGTCCGTCACAGCATGGCTCTGAGTTTCAGAATGCCCCGACATGTCTGACTCCGAAGACATGCTGGAAACACCATCTGCTGAACCCCAGCCCGCGTTTGCGCCAATCCCCACTCCAGCCGGCTGGATCCCGCCGCGCAGACCCCAATCAAAGCTATCCGAGTGGCTAGCCCCCTCTCCTTGTGAGCTGACATGCCCGGAGCTTTCGGTCGAAGCAGCGCCGTTAGTGACCGCCTGGCCAACCGTATGGGCTGCACCCTGTGAGACGGATTGTCCGGCAGAGTGAGAAATCGACTCACTTTCTGTATGCGACCAGCCGCTGGTGTCTGCCGAGCCGGTGGTGTGAGCGCTGCCGTCCGTGTGCGCCTGGCTATCGGTGTGAGCCTGCCCGGTGCTATGAGCTGCGCCCTGGCTCTCCCCAAAACCCTGGCTAGCAGACTGCGCCATCAAACCTGAGAGCAGCGCCGGCAAGCTGACCCCAAAGCTGACTCCCCGCACCCCGTTTTGCCAGGCGGCCCAGGTGGAGGTGTTTTCGGCCAAGCCGGCAAGCATCTCGGTGATCGCTCCCAGGCTGACCGGGGAAGTAAGGACAAGAAAAAGGAATTCTTCCTTCAGATCGCTCATGCCGCGGAACAGGATTTCGTTCTGCTGCAGGGTGTACTGCTGGGCGGCGGGACCTGCTTCGACCAGCGGGTTGTGAACAATGCCTCCACTGCCGCCGCGGGCATTCTCACGCGGGTCAGTGTGGCCTACGGTGAGCAATACGTGGTGCATGTCATGGAAGCTCAGGAAGATCCATTCCGCCAGCCGGACTGTCAGAGCCTGCAGGCGGACCTGGCGGTAAGCGCCACTCATGACCCCTTTGAGCGCTGCCAGGCTGTGCCGGGACTGGGCACAGGCCTCTTCCAGCGTAGGCGCAAAGGCGGACACGCCGTAACATTGAACGATCCCAACCGGGGACTGGCTGTTGTCGAAGATGCCGGCCGCCAGGTACAGAAAGCTGACTTTCGAGCCGTACAGCCCGCGCAGCACCGTGCGCATCTTCTGCAGCAACCCTGGATCAGAACGCGCTTCCAGCGGCAGGAAGGTGAGTTGCAACAACCGCACGACGCGAAACCCGGCGAATTCTTGGCCTCCTTCGACCTCGCTCAGTCGGTACCACAGGTAGTCCAGCTCGTCCTGGCCGTCGATAAAACACACTCCCGATTGCTCCACCTCCAGGTCAGCTGGGATATCCAGAGTATCTGCCTGCTTGGGCTTCAGCCAACCCGACCAGCCGGGTAGCCAATCGTTAATTTTAGAGAGGTGTTGAAGAAAGCCTTGATTATTCATAAACTGACTTGGGATAAATCAATCCATGACCTCATTTATTGTGGTGAAAACTTCCCTGAACAATGTCAATAAGGCTGCTATGCCTTTGATCCAGGTCGGGTTGTTCCTCGAGTCCGATCGATTTTTGACCGGAAACACGCCGTAATATTCCTTGGTGGATAAAGATCATGTGATACGTGTATATTGATTTTAGAAAAATTGGGATGGGAAGACGAGAGGCATCTATCCCGTTAAAGTGGGGCGATTATCCCGTTGTGTGAGGGATATTTGTCCCGCAAATCTCGCTGCACTTACTCAGTCATTTATTCTTCTATTTATAATCCAAGAAAATTCGGTCTATATACTTGATTAGATACGCCGACTTGCCTGACGGTTATAGGCTTCCTTGACTGTAGTCATACTTCCGCGGTTATCATGTTCTCACATGGTATCCGCCAGTGATCGTCGCATGCATGCTGGGTCACTCGATCTCAATCCTACTTCCGAATTATGCACATTTTATCCCGACAATGCAGGACCAGGCAGCCCAGCTGATGGATGACATTATTACCCTGATCCCAATCGAGTTTCACAATATATCCAGCTGATTTCTGACCTTTATCGGGATTGATCAAGAGAACGGTTTCGTTTACGAATAATATTGGTGACTCACCGCCAGGAAACAGCGATCAATTGGGGTCGTTTCTGCAAGTGGATAGTTTTCAGGAGTAAAGCACGCGAACATAACTGACTAAAAGCTACTCGCTCACGTCTGAGAAAGTTGACTTGATTTTCCTAACTAAATTGACCCGCTCTCCTTGACCAGAATAATGCATAAAGCGATTTATTAATGCGATCGTGTCACAAACCGGATATACAAATGTCAAATCCTATAGAATAATCATCGTTTTAATGATTACTGTTCATTTATCCACAAAATCTGTTTTTTTGCCTATTGACCTCTTTTTGTAAATGCCTATAATCAAATTAGATAATCAACACGTTATTTATAAATCAGCATAGTGTTGTTTAGTAATTTTGGAAAGCTCACCTATAAATGAGCTTTTTTGTTCGAGCACTATCCTGGAAAAGCTCCATTTTTTTTCCGCGACTTTTTAATAAGTTACCTTAATCTAATATAAAGGAACCACATATGTCAGTAATTAAAATCGACCACTTGACGAAGGACTATGGAAACAATCGTGGCGTTTTTGATGTTTCATTTGAAGTTGAAAAAGGCTCCGTATATGGCTTTGTTGGACCGAATGGTGCTGGTAAAACAACAACAATTCGACATATCATGGGTTTCTCTAAACCGCAAAAAGGAATGACATCTGTTAATGGCATCGATAGTTGGGAAAACCAAAGCGAAATTCAAAAGAATCTTGGTTATCTGCCGGGTGAAATTGCACTGCCGGAATCACTAACAGGGAGTCAATTCTTAAAGATGATGGCAGAGCTAAGAGATATAAAGGATATGAGCTATACCGATCATCTGCTTGATATATTTGAGCTAAATCCATCAGGCAGTCTAAAAAGAATGGCACTTGGTCAAAAAAGGAAGCTAGCAATAGTTACGGCATTCATCCATGACCCAGATATTTTGGTTTTGGACGAACCGACTAGTGGACTAGATCCAATTATGCAGGATTTATTCATAAAATTCATTCTTACAGAGAAGGATAGAGGCAAGACCATTCTAATGTCTAGCCATATTTTTGCTGAGATTGATGCAACTTGCGACAAGATTTCAATGATTAAGGATGGAAAGATTGTATCGACCTTTGTTGCAGATGAATTGAGACATAATCAGAACAAGGTACTCAAATTAGAATTTGCATCAAATAATGAGTATCAGAAATTTATAGAAGATTTAGACGTTACAAAGAATTTAAATATTGTTTCCTTACGTGAATATCAGAATCAGGTCAAAATTGAAGTAGAAGATAACAAAATCAATGACCTTTTCAAGATCATATCAAATTATGAGCTGAAGTTTTTATCCGAAATCAAATTTACCTTGGAAGACTACTTTTTGAGATTTTATGAGAGTAAAAGTGGTAGCGAGGAGGTAAAAAGTCAATGACTATGATTGAAATTAATCATCTCACAAAAGATTATGGTGATGGGAGAGGTATATTTGGTATAGATTTGAGTGTTGATAAAGGTGAAGTTTTTGGATTTGTAGGAATTAATGGAGCAGGCAAAACAACAACAATCAGACATTTAATGGGATTTTTAAAACCGGAAAATGGATACTGTAAAATAAACGGCCTGGATTGCTGGAGTGATGCTTCTGAAGTGATGAGAATGGTAGGTTATATCCCAGGAGAAATTGCTTTTCCAGATGCATCTACTGGAAATGAGTTTTTAAAGAAACAAGCTGAACTATTAAATATAACCGATATGTCATTTACTGAAAGAATCATCAAAAAATTACAACTTGATCCTACTGCTAATTTAAAGAGAATGTCTAAAGGAATGAAGCAAAAGACCGCCGTAGTCGCTGCGCTGATGGCGGATCACGAAGTACTCATTTTTGACGAACCAACTACGGGGTTCGATCCTCTGATGCGGTTGGTATTTGTTGAAATATTACTTGAGGAGAAGAAAAAAGGCAAAACAATCTTCATGTCCAGTCACATGTTCGATGAGGTAGAAGATACGTGCGATAAGGTTGCCTTAATCAAGGACGGGAAAATAGTGGACATTAAGGCTACCAAAGAAATCAAGCATAGTAGTAGGAAGTCTTATACGATTGAATTCAATCATCATGAAGATTTTATAAGATTTTTAAAGGAAAATTTCAACTTTGAGTCATCGAAGGAAAGCCAAAGTAATGTGACGATCAATATTGAAGATGAGAAAATAAACGAACTTACCAAGAGATTGGTTGGCTACGATATTAAGTATTTCAAGGAAAATAAATATACTCTTGATAAGTACTTCAGAAGCATTTATTAAAGGGAATAAAAGATGTTAAATAAAACCATATTCAGACACACATTAAAGTCGAATCTGAAGATTTGGGCAGTCATTACATTTGTACTTATTTTGATGAATACAGTTCTAATAGGGGTATTTAATCCAAGTACAATTGCCAGCCTGACAGACCTAGTAAAAGGCACAGCACTTACCAACATTTTAGGCAATGCATCATTCATGGGGATGCTGTCTCAGACATTTTATTCTTTACAGGGTGTCATCCTTCTGCTTATTTACGTTATCGTCACTGCTGGTAGTTTAGTTGTAAGTCAGGTTGACAGCGGCTCTATGGCGTATATTTTAGCTACACCTATTAAACGAATGACCTTTGTCAGGACGCAAGCTGCATATTTGTTTTTAGCTCTTTTCACAATGATTTCGATTGTCACACTTACAGGGCTGGTGGCTATCCAGGTATTTCATGGCGGCGTGCTGAGCGGTAGTTACACCGAAGATATTGCTGCAATCAGCAAAAAACTAAACATCAATAAGGATGAATTGAACAGCAATTTATCCCTTATTCTAGAAAACGAAGAAGCGGTGAAAATTGGAGCCAATGAAAGAAAAGTAGATTCAGTCACATATGAAATGTATATAAAATTGAAAATGAATGAAAATGCTTACACCAAAGCGGCTGAAATTATGGGTGTAGACTCCAGTGAAATTGCAAACAGCCCTTCTATCATTGCTTCTAACCCAGCCGCACTTGAAAGCGCAGCCAAAATAATGGGTATGGATAAAGATACGTATAAGACGTATCTGGAAACCGTTGAATTACAACTGCCCAAAATAAAGGCTCTACAGGGCAGCTTTATTAAAGGTGTCTCAGCCGCAGCGGAAGTAATGGGCATCGAGAGTAGTGAAGTTCTAGCGGATTTAAGCCTGTTAGAGAGTAATCCGAACGCAGTAAATGCAGCAGTTTCCGCATCCGGTTTACCCAAAGATATGTTCTTTACCCTCGTTGATAATCAAATTAGCAGCAAACTTTTAGGGGAAGATAAAGGGATTCTTTTTGATATTAACACCTACATCATGTTAAACCTGGGGTTATTTTTACTGATGTTTGCAACTAGCGGAATATCATTCATGTTTTCATCCCTATTTAATTTATCAAAGAATTACATGGCATTAGGGGCAGGCATTCCATTAGCATTTTACTTATTCAAGATGATGGATCAGGTGAGTGATAGTCTGGATGTGATCAAGTATTTTACTTTGAATACCTTATTTGACACAAAAACCATATTAAATGGAAGTGGATATGGTTTAAGTTTCTTCGCCTTGTTTATTGTTGGAATTACGTTATATACGCTCGGTATGACTTTTTTCACGAGAAGAGATTTGCCGCTTTAATTGACATGATCATTATTACAATGTGTTTTTTCCCTTTGCCAGCAATATTTCCTGATGCGTCGTGAGATGGCTTGAGATAGCGCAGCGATGAAGGGAGAAACGATCGTGACTGAAAACCATTCCGTTGACCGGCGCATCGCGCGTACCAGGCTTGCCATTCGCGACGCGCTAGTCGCTTTGATCAAAGGAAAAGGATTTGATGCTTTAACCGTGAAGGATATTGTGGATCGGGCCAATATCAACCGGGGTACATTTTACCTGCACTACAATGACAAATTAGACCTGCTCGAGCAGACCGAGACTGAAATTCTCCAAGATTTACAGCATATCTTCCTACAAGCCAATTCGATTCATGTTGAGGATTTCAACGGAACTGATCAACTTCAGGGACTGGTTGTCACCCTGCTAGAATATGTGAAAGAACGGGCAGAACTGATGCATGCCATCCTTGGTTTACAAGGTGATTATTCATTCATCACCAGGGTACGCAGGTTGATGGAACAAAATTTGAAACTGGGTGCTTTGTCAGGATTAAAAACGGAGAATTTTTCCGTCCCGCAGGAATACCTGATTGCCTACCTGCTCCATGCACACCTGGGCGTGCTGCAATCTTGGCTGGTGTCAGGGTGCAAGGAATCACCCCAGGAAATGGTGCGTATTCTATTCCGGTTATCATTTGATGGGCCAATTCGCGCTACCGGTTATGGTGCCAACAAATCGTAACCTGTTCTCAAATTGTTTGACCCGCTCCCCTTTCAACTAACGATCATTATGGCAATATAAAAATGGCGCACAAGTTTGCTTTAACATAAAAAGTCCGCCCCCAGATTTGGGGTCGGGTGTCGTTATTAGGGGGTTATTTCCCACAGATATGGGGTGGGCAAGGGAGGTCACCACCACCCGCAAATCAGGCCGTACAATTTCGCGTATCAACTGGGTCGCCACTTGCTCAAGATCTTTACTCATATACTCCTGTTTACAGTAGTGAGTGCACCAGGGTCACTGCCTGAGCCGCGTCATTCCCGTAGGTGTCGGCTCCAATATCCTCGGCATACTTCTTGGAGACAGGTCCACCCCCGATGATTACCTTCACCTTATCCCTCAGCTCCTGATTCTTCAACTCCTTGATCACGTCCTCCATGCCCAGCATGGTGGTCGTCAGCAGCGCTGACATGCCCAGCACCTGAGGTCGGTAGTCACGGACCGCCTTGATAAAAGCCTCTGTCGAAACATCCGTGCCGATATCCACCACAGTGAAGCCGGCGCTCTGCAGCATAAAGCCCACCAGGTTCTTGCCGATGTCATGCACATCTCCATGCACCGTGCCAAGCACGATCGTGCCTTGCGAGATTCGGTCGCCTGCCGAGAGGCGGGGAGCCAGGATGGCCATGCCGGCTTTGAACGCATCGGCCGCACCAATCAACTCCGGCAGAAAGTACTCGCCCGCTTCAAAGTGGTCCCCGCAGCTCTTCAGGCCTGCCATCATCGCCTCCAGCAGCTCCTTGGGGCTTTCGCCAGCAGCCAGGGCCGCGTTGAGCATATCCTCAATGTCGTACAGGTTGCCTTCTTCCACACCCTTGACGATTGCTGTATTCATCCTAGTACCTCCCGTACTTTTCCACGAGCTGGAAAACATAGTTAGCCTTTTCAACGCTGGCTCCCGGTGGCACTGAAGCAATTGAGACCATCAGGTTCACCCGGGTTTGTGCCGCCATCCTGCAGATGCGCTGCACCGTGGCATCCAGCTGGCTCTCAGTGGCATCGCGCAGGTACTTGCCATGCACCATATACATGTAGCTCTGCTTATGCTTTTTGGCCATCTCTAGCATGGGTTGGTCATACTCTGGCAAGGTGATGCCCTCCGGCGTCTGCGGGAAGATGTAATTGCTGAACACTCCAAACCCCTTGCTGAGCACCGGGTCTTCCATATTCTGCGCGGTCTCTTGGGGCGTGGGTACTTGATAGCCGAGGCCCACCTTCTTCCCCAGCGCCTCCCATGCTCGTACCCGATAGGGGTGCACGTATTTAAAATAGTCATCCCGGCTCATGATCGGCTTGGCTGCGTACTGGTCGACCAATGCTGAGCCCATCAGAGATAACCCGTTCTCCTCCGCCAGCTGGAAGAAGCGGATGGACAGTTTTGTGGTCAACTCCATGATGGCTGGATAGACATCGGGATTCCCAAAGCGCCTGATCTTGTCTCTGGTCGCCTGATCCTTAGCTTGCGTGTAATCCTTGTAGAGGCGTAGGTCTGTGGGCAGCTCCCGGTCACCGCGCAGCAGCATAGCCAGGTCCCAGGGTCCATCCATCATCACCATGACGAGCGCATCCGGGTAACGGCGTTGCGCTTCCTTGTTGATGTCAAAGACCATCTTCAGGTAGCCAGAGGCCTGCTGGGGTATCTCAATCTTATCGATATCCTCCTGTTTCTTGATGGGATAATCGATCGGGTAGGGCACGCGCCGCTTCTCAATCTTGAACACTGTGCCGAACTCAGCGGGTCCTACACACATCAGCCCCAGCCAATAGGGCACTGCCACCACGTCAGCATGGATACGCTGGCGAACAAGTCCAAACAGCTCCAGGTTGGCATCCACGCTCTTCGACAGCATCTCATAGTCGAACTTGGGGTCGATCAAATCTGGCTCGATATTGGTGGCGGCGAGGAATGTGGCTGCCCGGTCAGCCAGCGTGACAGCTGAAACCATGAACCGCTCCATACCCGTCAACGTGCCCAGGTGTAGCTTGTGTTTCGCCAGGGCTTTGCCCATCGTTACCATCATGTTTGCCATATCGTCCTCCTATTTATTTTATTTATGTTTCTACGGCGGTCGCTGTTGCTAATTATATAACCAAGAATCACACCGCGGGGCTTTTACCTGGACAATATCAGGTGGTAGTGGCGCATGTTGAGATGAGCGGTGCTTGCGTAAGCTGCCGGATCAGGGGTACCTAATCCCCGATTGAGCTCACATTTAAAAGCGAATAGTAATATTAAGGCTAGGCCGATATTTTTCACTAGGGTATCTTTGGATCAGTAAAATGGCGCACAAATGGCGCACAAGTTTGCTTCAACATAAAAAGGCTACCCCACATATGGGGTCGGAGGTCATTTTTCGTTTTTTTTCCACATTTAGGGGTGGGTAAAGGGGCTCGAACTTCCCAATCATGGAACGGATGGGACTTCGCTCATCCACTTGATCCATCGAAATGTGCTGACCATTGAACCATAGACACCATGATGATATACCTTTTTTAGATAGTGGGCTACTAATCACATTCAGCCCCATCTAGCAGCCAGTCGTTAATTTTTAAAAGTGTTGAAGAAAGCTTTGATTATTCTTGAGCTGATTAGGAATACATCAAAACATGACATCGTTTCTAGGAATTTCAGGCGCGCCCATGCCGCGCCTGAAGCTGTTTTTCAAGAGACTTACTCGTGTTCCTGCATGGGAGGCGGGGAAGCTCGTTTTCCGGGATGGATGTTGATCGTGAGCGAAGACCGGCGGCTTTCTTCCAGGTGTTGGAAGAAGCGCTCGACGTTTTCCAGGGTCTTCAGCGAGGTGAAGATACCCATGGCCAGCGTCAATACTGCTGCCACGCCCATGATCCCAACCACGACCGGCAAAGCCAGCTTTCCAAGCGTGTAGATGTCCATTCTTCCTCCGTGTAGTAAATATGCCAACGTGTGGGGATTGGTTTCCAACGTACGGTTGTCTATCCGACGTTGGTGTCGCTCGCGGCATCCGGAGGAGGCGCAGAGCAACACATACCAAGAAGGAAATGTCTCCACTTCTCATCCAGGCATGTGCAGCCCTGCTGGAGCGACGGATATTCTTCATCTCGACACTCGCATTCTCAGAGCACGCAGCATGTCCTGCGCGCTGGCCAGGGGATTGACGATGGACATCGGGTTGATAAAGACCTGCTGCACCAGCATCGAAAAATAACCCAGCGGTACTACCAGCCACAAAGCCCACAACAGGATGGTGGTCACGTTGCCGCGTGTGCTGGCGATTAGCGTAGCGGCGCTCTCCGAGGAGCCGACCAAGGCTGCCCACTGCTCCGCTGTGAGATGGCTGGTATACCCAAGGTAGATGCGACTGCCGATGACTGCCAGGGCATACATGGCAATGCCGGCCTTGACGTACCACAGCAAGTTGAAACGCTGTGAAGATAATGTCAGCACTGCCATCAACCCAGCTGCCCACATGGCGGTTCCGATCCAGGGCACCGGCGCAGCCATGCTCCATTGGGCGATCAACCAGGCGATCAGCACAATCCCGGTCATGATTTGGGCGGTGCGAGGTGTCGGCCCGTTGGATGCGAGTTCCTCATGCCGGGAGGGCCGGAAGCCGGCTCTGGCCTGGACCTGGACATCAGGCAGCAGAATGATCGACAGGGCGCAAGCCAGGCTGACCAGGGCTGCCGAGTGCGCCGCCAGCCAGTACAGGATGACCAGCACGCCGTTTGCCAGGTAAATAGGCAGGTCGGTCAGCAGGACGCCAAGCTGGTCCAGCATGGTCATGGGACGCCTGCCGGCAGCAAGGTGACCAGGGTGACGTAGATCTGGGCCGTGTTTTGGACAAATAGCATCCTGGGTTGGGTGATCGGGATGGTGACGCCCTTCCAGGTGAAGCTCGTCCCGGCTGTGTATACATACATTCTCAGGTCGAAGGTGCCTGGGTCAGCGAAAGGAACGTTGGTGATAAGGACCTCGGCTGAACAGACTTGGTCATCACTGCATCCACCGGTTGGCTGTGCCATGCCTGGCACCAAGTTGAACTGTGGATTGTGGACGTATGCTTCGTAATATTTCCCAGCCAGGTCGTTCACGATCCAAGCCTGGCTGTCCGGATTGAGCTGGGCGCTCGCCTGGAGAGAGGTAATATTCTCCGGGAGAATTTCGGTATGCTTCACACAGTGAATCTCTCCATCCACGAACTGATACGCAGGATTATCTTCCATCCACGTTTCCCAGTCATTTCCGTACTGGCTCCCTGGACCGGGGCAGCCATCGCCGTTGCCAGATGGATCAGCTTCACAGGTGGGCGGATCCTGCACCTGCTCGTACCAGGTCAGCACCACTGGCGGAATGATAACCGAAGCCTGGATGTCCGCTCCGCGTTTAGCCGGGTCCTGCCCGACTACCAGGGGATGATCCGGGGCGATTTTCTGGATGGCCAGGGTGGGCGGGTTCTGAGTGATGGTAGCTTCCGGGCAAATCGAGGGATTCGGCAGGCAGTTACCTTCAGGGCATGGAGGCAAGAGCCCTTCGCATCCGCCTGGGATGTTAACGCAGTTGGCCACACCGTTGAGGTAGAGCAGCAGGGCATTAACCAGGAAACCACTGTCCCATGACATTTTGATGAGCTCGCCCAGGAAGTTAAAGTTGATGATCGACCAGATATTTTCCTTGCCGTCGATGACTGCCTGGAAGAACTGGCTGGGGTCGATGTAACCCTGGCTTGCAAGATCAGCAAGCTGCTCGGGGGTGAGCGAATTGCCGATTAGCAGCATCAGGATCGACACGCCATTGCCCAACATGCTCTCGGCATCGTTAAGACCGCTCTCCTCGGGGTGCAAGGCCATGAAGAACAGGGTGACTGGTTCAGGAAGGACCAGGACGTTCCCACTGGGCATCTGATAGCGGTGGAAAGTGGCATTCTGATGCACCACCATCCCACCAGGCAAGGTGATATCCATCCAGTTGGCGGGTTCGCTGGTCACGCCAAGATCTACTAGATTATTCCACTGGACGTTTCCGTCCGGGTTGAGGATTTCAGACCATGGCGAACCGTCATCTGCCCGAACCGCTGCGACTGGAGTGATGAGGGACGCAAGAAATGTAATCAAGAACAGGAGACGAATTGCCTTCATGGTTGGCCTGCCTTATTCTCGAGGGCATTCGCTTCGTCCTCGGTAAGGAAGCGCTCGAACTTCCAAACCCCGTTTTCACGCACTACCAATGCCAGCGCCGGGAAGCTGGTCAGGGGCGTCTCTTGCGCAGGCCAAGGCTCAGAAAGTTGGATGGCCAGCTTCCAGACCTGCTGAGGAACATCGACCAGAGGGTTGACCTGGTCGAGCACTTTCTCCTGCGCCGACACCTTGACCGATGTGCTTGTTTTGCCTGATTCCAACTGCGGCCACAAGGCCGGAACGAAGACGTTCTGATCCATGGTGCAACCGATATTTGTGCTAACTGCGCACAACTGGTCGAGCCAAGCCTGCTTTCCCATCTGGTAATCCACGCTGTAGAAAGCTTGCGCCCCTGCCACAGCAGCTGCTTGAGCCGGCAGATCTGCGTCCGGCGTTGAGAGTGAAGCAGCCGCGACAGGTTGTTGAGCTGCCTGCCGACTGGGTAGAAGTCGCCATAAGGTATAGATGCCAAAGGCCACTGCAGCCAGCAGGATTATGGCAAGGAAAAAGGTGAACAACTTCTTTTTTGAGATTGTGATTTCATTCATGCCAATATCTCCTCCAACATTGCGAATTAAAAACACCACATGTGCGTATACCTTCTGGCAGACGCTACGTGTGGTGATTGGATTTCCAACGGTGGCCGGTTGGTCAGGTTGACCCTTCCGGCGGAGGCCATCTCGCACGCGGGCAGGATGGCAGTGATTCTCAATTCAAGAAGTGGTACAAACCTCCCTTAAGTCGTTACCCCGGTTCGTACCAGGTACAAACCCGGTTTGAACCAGGGGGTTCGTACCAGAAGGGAGGAGTTCATACCAGGGGGTTCATACCAGCCTCCCCTCATGAAAAAGACCGGTTTAGGCGAACGTCCAGCCAGATTCCGCCGTCTGCAGCGCGTTTGCCAGCTTGAAGATCCGCCAGGTTAGTCATACAGCACTGGCCAGCTTGTCGACCCAGGCTGAAGTTGATCTCGCTGCGAATGCTGCGCATACAAGACCGGTTGTCACAGAACACGTAGATCTCCCCGCCGCTAGCCTGCAGCTCATTGCGCCACTTAGCCTGGCGCTGCTCGTGATTTTTGTTGGCTTCCACCTCAACCTCGACGTAGAGGGTTTTCCCATTGGGGTCGATTGCCACGATGTCTGGCTTGAACAGGCTGCCATCCGGCAGGTGAATATCAGGTGGGAATGAATTGACCTGGTACTCCGCTTCACACAACACGTCGGCAGCCTGCAGGTTGAGCAAGGTGTGCTCGGGAGAAATGTGACGCGTTAGCAGCGCATCGTATTCGTTTTGAACTGGGTCGGTGCCCGCCAACAACCAGTAGGCCAGGCGACCGTGTGCAGATAACCGCAGCAAATCGGGTGTGCGCCCGCCTGTCTTGGCGCCGCTGTTATCCCAGGGGCGAAAGAACTCGATCAATTGCAGCCCCTCCAAGCGGTTGAACAGGGATTGCAGGCTTCCTCCAGCTTTGCGAATTCCCAACCGTTCCGCCGCCTGCAGTTCGATGAGGGGCCTGCGAGCCAAGCCTGTCTCCCCCAGCAGGCGCAGGACGGTGGCGTCACGCATGAAGGTTTCCGCTTTACGCCATGAAATCATCCAGTCCGGTTCAGGAGCGCCTTCCTTCCGGGGTGATTCTTCTGAAATTTGTCCGTTCGGAGCCGGAACAGGTTTTTGCACCTGCGAAGCAGAGACTTGTTGAAGCGCGGCAAGCTGGTTGTTCAACCCGTCGCGTTCCTCTCTCAGGTTTCGTGCTTCAGAAGCCAGGTGACGATTCTCCTCCCGCATCCGGTCAATTTCACCCTGGATGGTCAAAAGCTGGTTTTTTAATGCTCGCAAATCCTCGCTATTCCCGGTTCCATTAGTCACTTCCTGAGCCTTGCGCAAGTGAGAATTAATTTGCTGATTGATGAGTTGCCCCAGCTCGTCGACCTTCAGGCTGTCCAGGGGTTGACTACTTTTCAACCGCTGCTCGACCTCTTCGGGAGCGAAGGATTCCAGCAGCGAAACCAATATCCGCTGCGCCTGCTGCCAGCGACTTTCAGCCTGCTGGCGCAGATCGGCCTGCACCCCCAGAAGCTGGCGGAGCTGATCCACGGTTATCTCATCGCCAGCCATTTGCTTTCCCTAAAGGTATTCAATTGTAACCGGGCTTGCGCCAGGCTATTTTCGGCATTCGTGCGGTAGGATTCCTGCGGCAGGCTCACCCAACGCAGGGCCAGCCGCGCCGCTTCGAGGTAGGCAGAGGCTGTACCGGCTGCTACTTCTCGCAGACCTTCCAGGGCTGGTGGGGCAGTCTGCACGTCGACCTCCTGGGTAATGCGCAGGGCATGTTCAAAGGCAGCCTGCGCTTGCCGGGACTGGGTAAAGAGATCGGTGTTTTGCCCTGCCAGAAGGGTGGCTATCTCGCCATCCAGCAGTTGCATTCCGTCAGTTGCACTGTTCATCGATCGACGGTATTCTTCCACGGCTTTCACTTCGGGCAGGAGCAGGAGAGGCCTCCCCTGTGCATCACGCGGCGAGGACAATGCGCCCAGCAATATTAGGAACAGCGCCAGAGGAAGCAGTAACCAGCTCCAGGAGAGGCGAAGGGTGTGGTCATCCACCGGCTGCCTCCTCCCTGGAAATTACATCCTCTGGTATGGCAATGGCCAGGTCGTCCAGCTGTGGGGTGTCATCCAAAACGGCATCTGCTCTTCCTCCGCCATCACGATCTTTTCCATTGTGAGAAGGGCGGAGCAAGCCGCGGTTCACCAGATCCTGGCGGACGCGGGCGCCGGTTTCCCATTCGATGTTGCGCAAGAACTCGACTTCTTCAGCCACGATCTCGAAAACCATCTTTCCCTCGCGAGTGGTACGCTGCTGGATGTGGCCGATCACCCCCAGCCGGCTGCCCTTGCGCACGTGCCCGTAAACCAGCTCGGCCAGCGGGCCGTATACGCACACGCGCAGCCCCTTGACTGCTGCCGACCCGACCACGCCTTTGATCATCAGGTACAGGCGAAGATATTGGACATCCTTCGAATCCAAATGAAAGTTATCGTAATAAATGTCGCCGGTAATATCGCCTTTGATCCAGGTCAGGTTGTTCCTAGTCACGCCGTATTACTCCTTGGTGGATATAGTTCGTGTGGTGCGTGTATGATGATTTTAGAAGAATTGGGGGGTGAAGGCGAGAGGTGTATGTCCCGTTGAGGTGGGGCAATTATCCCGTTGTGGGAGGGATATTTGTCCCGTTATATGGTTATTACTTGCTCTGGCTTCTTAATATTCTACAATTAACTAAGTTCTGAGTTTTATCAGATAGTAATGTTTCCTGGTATTGGCAGGCTAAATATCAGCGACCTCACCCCTGACGCGCTGATCCAGCTAGCATACAAGCTCCAACCAGGTAATTAATATTACTGCTGTAGGATGCGGTTCGTCTCGTGGATAACACGATCCCGGGATGGGATATACGGTATTTGCCCTTGCAGGCGCGGATAGACGGAGCTTGGTGAATGTCTGCTGACGGCGGTGCGGGCATGAACAAAATTTAAGAGCAGAAAAAAAACTCGATGCGAGGAAAAAGCCCGAAAACGCTGCAGAATCCCAGCCGTCCAATGCTCACATTGTTAGCCTGTGCATTTATTGTGCTCTCATGCATTACGGTCGTCAATGATCCTAATATCCGATACAGCTACTTGTCCCTCGCTGACTGGAGCGTTGTCAACATGTGTTGACCATTTAATTAACAGCCCATCAAGGTCAACTTTTTCAAAGTCTCCGCGCAATATTATCTCCCATGTGCGAGATAGCCCCGGCAAAATAGGATCGTATCTTGATGGTCCATACTTAGGAATGGATAAGTATATATTGCTTTCGACATCCACAACGTCCCGAACTGTGTTGTCCTCATAATACTCGTAATATTTTTGACCTTCTTCCACTATCATTTCCTCGTTTTCATGCTTGATTTGCTCAATTGTCAACTCATGCAGAAGAGGAAGTGGTATCGATATAAATGTATTGACGAACTGGGCATATATTCCGCCTGTATTGCGAGCAGTAACCTTTAGAACACAACTTGTTTCTATATGTTGTTTATTTTCAAATTGGCTGAAATAGCGTTTGGTTGCAAGTTCAATCTTGAAATCCAAACCAATCTTTGGATATTGCTTTCTTCCCATCGTGTCCCGTATTTCGTAATCTTCCATGGGAACAGCCTGAAAATTAAAACGCTTGTAGTATCTCCAATCAGTTGCCTGATGTGCAGTAGTGCTTTGGGGTATTTCTACGACATAGGCTACGTGATTTAGCGCCGAGTCTAGTTGTATAGGATAAATTAGCAAGCCATCTATTCGTGGACGGATATTGTTTATAACTTGCTCTAACCATTCTTTGGAAATTTTATCTTGTTCAATTGGATCTATTTTTTCTGGGAGATGCTTTTTATCTGGCGATCCATATTCTTTGACCCCATAAATAATCCTTCCACCCGACGAATTTGCCATTGCAGAAACGTCTTTGGTAATTTCTCTCATTTTTCCATCGCTCTTCCCAAGTGCCTCGGCAGCTTTATATTCCAGAACGAGACTTTCTTGAATTTCAATATCAATGTACTGTTGAACTGCTTGTTGATTCCATAGATCAGTCATTACTCACCTTGTCCATTTAGGAATATATTAAGTTCATTATCTAGTAGGCTAAAGGCTGGCGTATGTGGTGATGAGGCGGTCGTGGATTCCGTTCGGGTGTAGAAAAAATTCGAAGCCAGAAAAATATACGAAAACAGCGTCGAGTCCCCGGCGTCTACTGCACACTGTGTTTGGCAGTGATTGCCATTGTGGTTCATTGGTTAATGCCAACATAGATAGGCGTGGAATTTGATAAATGTCAAGTTGGCAGCCATTTGGTGAAATAAGTGATTATTCCGAGATCGCCCACGTCAAGCGAAATATCAACAGTTGCATTTCCGGGTAATGCCTTAAGCTCCAGTAATTTCTGCTGTGTATCAGGTTCCAATGTGGCACTAGGCAGTATTATTGACCGTGGACCAAGATCAAGATCCATTCCCATGAAATGAAGCTTTGATTCAGGATTACCGAATTGCCACTTCGTAATTATACTTTTTTCATAGGCAGAAGCTAACTTTAGCGCAGCATCTATAGGCAGAGTAAAAGTATATTTTAGAGCATTAGTTCGAATCGAACCATATGTCAGTACTTCTACAAGAACTTTCATTTTTCGTCGTTCCGCAATCGTTATCGTTTCAGGGAATTGAATTAGTTGTCCAGTTTTCTTTTGAATTAATGCCAAATCATCAATCATTTCACAGAAATCATCCGCTAACTCTAAATTAATATCTTTGGGTAAGCTCTCTTTGAAAGAGAAGCCAGTTGTCAGATTGGTGATTTGAAACCATCTTCCATTCTTAGTAGCAAGGCTAAATTTTAAAAATTTTTGAATCTCTAATACATTACTACCCGCGAAATAAAATCTAAAATTAAAAGTGGATATTTGTTTTACATAATTCAATATCCATTTTACTTTCAACGGGATTGGTTGGTGCTCGTTCGAAAGCGTCGTTTCTTCTGAGCCGGCTTGAACAACTCTAAAATCAATATATGGAATTTCTCCTAGGTTATTATCATGTTCGTCTAATATTTCGAGTTTTCCTATAAATCCTTCATTTGTCTGTGCCGTTCCGATTTCGATTTCTCTCGTTTCAAACTTTCCTAAATGAGCAAGAAGGTCAGGAGCTATTTGTGCGGGATCGAACCCTTCAAAATAACGTGAGTCAAGTTTTACAGTTTCACCTGTTTTAAAGGCATTTTCTAGCGCTTTACGAGCCTCCTGCGCCTCTTGGCTTTGATCGAACTTAAAAATGCCACTCAATTCCACAGGATGGTCATCTAGAGCTCCTGGGTATTTACCATATGCTTCAATTTTAACGCTTTCTTCATCGAGAGCGGAGATACGATAGCCAACATATGGATTTTGAATTGTTTGAATTGCCGTTAGCCATAAATTTTGACCATGTGCTTTCAAAACTCTTTGTTCTATTTCTTTTACAGCTTTTTGGTCAAGTTTATACTGCATCGGAATACGAATAGTGGCGGTTATTTGATTACACCAGTCCGTCTTGAGGTTATTGCGAATAAAATCTTGAATCCATATCCAATACCCCACCTTCTCTTTAGAATCATAAATTGAAAATATAACGAGTTCTGTACGCTGTAAGAAGTATTGTAAGGTGCTTGTATTGCAACTATAGCTGATATATCCGCTTTTTAAGATTTCTAACGAATCCGTTCCCTTCAACTGTAGTAAGAAATGGGCGCCAGAAACGTTACCATTAATAACAATTTCTACTACTAAGTCAATACCATAATCTTTATAACCATTTTCAATTATCCATTCAGAAGGGAACATTTGTCTAATAAATTGCCTTGATTCATCATCTAAAATATGCTCTCTGGGTCTTTGAGGTAGTCTAACCATTTTTTAAACCTTTGTTGAAATGTCGACTGTGTACGCGTGACAAGAATTCAATGGTTGTCAGCGAGGAGTTTTAAAGATGCCAAAAACAGAACTGGCTAACGATTTGCATTACCAGCTGTCGGGCGGAACGTGGTTTCGGTTTGGGAGCAGGAATCCGATTAGGCGTAGAAAAAATCTGTATACCGCGCAGACTCCGACCACTCAGGTGCAATCTGTGTGAACTATCGTTCTCCCTTCCGTAGGCATGGCTTCGTCTTCAGTCAGTCCTGAGAACTCAATACTGCGAACTTAGTTATAAACCACTTAGCAACTTGTTTGGGGCTCTCGTCCAGTATTTACCCTCCAATGAGCAATATAACAAGCCTGCCAATTTTGTATCATAACATGGTTAATTACTATCTTCATCTATTTCCTGGGGGTGGCGGTGACGGCTCTGCTGGTGGCTCTGGCGGTGGCTGCGGTGATGCCTTTAGCTGCTCTTGTATATAAATAATTGCCATGATATTCACCTCCTTTCTCTGAGTGATTTAATTGCATAACATTGATGTCTCTCTCAAAAAACAAATATTATCGTTCAGAGAGTACAAGTACAGGATCGTTGTCTTCCCCTTCTACCTCGTATATATTAAGTAATTCATTGCCATGCTCTTTGTTGACAAAAGACCAGTAGTTTTCAGCAAAGTACCGCGCAGCCCGTCCGTTTGTGTACGGCCAAGGGCTAAAAAGGACTAAGACCGTATTGTCTGCTTCCGCTCGGGATTTATAGATTAGGAAATTCATATGGTCTTGATTCGGGACAAAAAGGTTGCCTCTTATTTCGTAACAATACTTAGGCACTTCACTCGTCTGTCTGTAACGAATAAGCCCCTTTGATATCCGGTAGAGGATTCTATTACCTTGTGATGTTTGCCCGAAGATGATCAAGTTCATGCGCTCATTCTCATCAAACTGGTCACTGAGATTACCTTCCCCATCACTGAGCACGAGCCTCAGGCCTTTAGACTTTCCTATCTCTGCGAGGAAGGTATAAATGTGAGAGAGACCTATAGCTGAGTCTACACTGAGTACGTTTCTTATTCCCGTGAGTTCTCTTACCAGGTGAGATCTTGCTAAAATAGTCGTTTGATTCCTATTGTCTCTCATGTTTCCAAAGAATGATGAAAGATCATTATGGCTAGTTAAGATGCGCTCCGATACTGAAGACCACTTTCCGCCGATTGCTTGGCAGAGTTTCTTCAACTCCGCTGGCTCATAGATAAGTTCAGAGAGGTTGCACCAGATCGGTACTTTTAATAATGTGGGTACCGCATTTATGTCTAATACAACAGGTATCGCCTTATTATTTAGGAATCCAGGATCTTGATGACGCACCTGTTCTAGTTCATCTTGGCAAAACTTGGAATTACGAAAGTTCTCAGTGCAGATGAACAGGACATGTTTAGAGGTGTCGATGTATTCATAAATCGTGCTTGGCAGGGGTCTGCCAGGTAAGAAATCTGCATAATCAATTGCGTACTCTACTTGCCAAGATTCGATCATGGGTATAAGGAAATCTTTGACCCATTTAATATCATTATGGTTGTAGCTTATGAATAGATCCCGCATTGGATGATCACCTTCTTTATTCATTTATAGTGCTTAAGGTACGACTTTTTTTGTGGATAAAAAGTGCATATGACGCAACTTTGCGGTATATTTTGCTGTCTACACGCCTAATAAATATTATACATCTAGGGTAGCATGCTTCCGCTGAAAAAAGACTTTATGATCAGATCAGTGATTAGTTGCGGCTGAAGAATTAAGCTTACCGGACAAAGAAATCGGATCTGTATTGGATCAAACAATAGACTCAAGATTTATTCCCCGCTGAGACCTTGTCGAGATATACCAGATCTTGCTCAAATCGTGCTGCATAGCAAAACCTATTTACTGATGTATTATTTTATATATCCCCGCTGGTTGGAAACAGACATTGACTTTATTTTTATTTACGTGGCTAGATGTTGCTGAACTTTTCTCAGGCTCGCTCATCCAGCCATCGGACCAACTCCAACCAGGTAAATTGCTTTATCCACCCATTCTCAAGCAAATCATCTCGAGTTTTTATCCATTGGTCTGGGATTTCAACGACCATGGATTTTCTCCCCGATTGCTCCAGCCAGGCTCCTGCCATTTGGAGCATTGACGGTATTAAATCCAGACAATCTTTTTCGACGATAGGTTGAATCAATAGGCCTTTTTGCTGCCGGTCCTGAAAACCAGCGCACAAGAAGCCGATCGTTTCACCCGAAGAAACGATGGCTTTGATCCATCTGGAATACCTGGTAAATCTGGTATACAGTTTTTGCCACCCAGATAAAAAATACTGGGTTTCAGCGCTGCCTTTGACATTCAAAACGGGGTGAGGAGTAGACTTGTTCTCAATTTCTTTGAATAATACCCGATCCGCTCGGTTGATTTCTCGGGCTGATATCGGCTTGCTTGAACCATTAATTTTTGGCAACGGTAAGGTATGTTCGTAGACGGAATACCGATTGAACACTTCAAATCCCTGCTTCTTCAAGTTTTGGAGGGATGCTGTGTTTGTCTCCAGCACTTGCGCCATGGCAAATGGGAAGCCACGCTGGGCTATTCGTTCCAAGCGCCGGACAAGAAGCGCCTGCCCTACTCCCTGTCGCCGGTATTCGGGATCGACCATCAAATTGGTGACCGACATCCGTTTATCACGCCCGATGTACATTCCCCCGCCAACCACTTTCCCATCCTTCTCGGCCACAAACCCTTCCCATTTAATTCCCATCAAGGTCGTTAGCATCCGATACGGTATCATTTTCCAGCGAAATATCCTGCGGGTTTCCCTCTCAAAATCTTCTGGAGTTAGGCCTCCTGCGATCCATTCTCCGGCGAAGGATAATTTAGAGATGCGGATGAAGTCATCCACGTCCGTGTAATTAAAATTCCGGATTTTCAGGTCATTCATTTCAATTTATCCAAAGAGTAGCGGCTTGATTTCACGTTGAACCTGTATACTTAGATCTTCAATTTTACCGAAACTGTCGTTCCTTTTCCTAGCTCAGTGGCAATGTTCAAATCCGCTCCAATCATGGTGGCTCGTTCCTTCATATCCAAAAATCCATAATGCGAACCGACCTGCCCCTGGCCGTCATTCGAAATCCCAATGCCATCGTCCTCGATCGTGAGTTCTAAGAAACCGTCGTCTTGTCTTGCAGTGACGGTCACCTGGTCTGCCCGGGAATGCTTAAGAACGTTGAAGAGTGATTCTTGTACAATCCTGTAGATCGCGGTAGCCTGTTCATCCGGTAACTTGAATTCTTCTTTCAGGCCGTTACGCCAAAGGATCAGGAGATTATCACCGGCCAGTTGCTCCATATCGTTGACCATGTCCTTCAGCGCCAATATAAGCCCCTGATCCAGCAAGCTGGGTCGTTGTGCTTTAATGGTTTGCCTTAGCATTGTAATCGATCGATCAACAAGAGCAGATGCCTCGGTATCAGATTGAGTCAGGCGTTGCTTTACGAAGAAAAGATTCTGCAACACCGAATCGTGCAAATCGCGGGCAACCTTTTTTCGCTGTTCTTCATCCGAACGGACTAGTTTTCGTGTCAAACCTCTGAGCGCTTCGACGAGAATAATATTGGCGATGGATAATGCAGCTTGCTGCCCCACCGTGCCAACAATCTGAAGATCCTGATTCGAATAAATGTCCCCGACTGTGCGGTCTCCTAAGATCAAGACGCCGTATAAAGTTGCGTGGTAAAAGATAGGTACAAACAATTGAGCCCATTGAAATTGCTTCCAGAGTTCAGCCGTGTCAGGGTTGACTAAATTCCATATATTCTGAGCACGGATCGGCCTTTGATCTGCGGACAACATTTTACTTATTTCATCGCCTTGTGCGATGGAAAAGGTATTATCGCCACTTTCTTGAAGCACCAGGTTATCACCTTCTAATAACAAAAGGGCGCTTTTTTCTACCTTCATTTCGGCTGGAAGGTCATGTGTCAGCAATTTTATGAAGGTGGGACGATCAATCGCTTGCGCCAATCGATTCGATAACGTAGAGGTGACAGAGGTAAAGTCATAGTAGCTCCCATACAGTATACGGTCCACCTGCATTTGTATCCTTTTCTGAAATGCAGCTGAAGGAAGGGTTACCAGGACGCATAGGATACTACCTGCAATAGCCACCTGGGAAGGCAAATTGAACGGGATAGAAATCACACTCAGAATGATCAGTGATGTAAACAGGATGCCCAGCGTCATCAAAAAAAAGACAATGGCCCGATTAATGATGAAATCGATTTTTAATAGCTTGTGTTGATAAATGACGTACCCATACGAAATCGGAATCAAAATCATGAAGAGGATACTGATATAGCTCGGGATGAGGATGAACCGGCTATTTGGACCGAATATCAAGTTGGGGAGTTCGCTAAACAAGAAAAAGGGGATGAAACCTGTCAAGGTTCCCAGGAAAATAATACCTGTCTGCCTTTTAATATCTTTGTCCATGATGAAAAAGCGGTTTTTCAACAATAAGCCTATACTCAGAAGGCAGGAAAGGTAAAACACGTAGTTTATCGCGTTAGCCGTTATGGTTGTTCGCGGATACACTTGATGAACCGCATTAAATATTTGCTGGGCGATATAAGAAATCGCCAGTACCAGAGATAAACCAAATAAAATCCGAAGTATGATATTACGGGCCCGACTCGAAAACGTGGGGACAGGAAAGTATAGATGGGCAGCGGTGGTAATGAAAATCGAAGCAGAGAAAGCAAGCATCGTCCATTCCGGTGCTAACCACGTGCAGCTAACATAACCGGGTCCCGTGGTCGTGATCACCACGCCTGCCAATACCCAGACGATTGCCACTAAACGAGCGCGAATATCCGCAGGGCGAGAAAAGAACAGAATGACCAATCCCAAGCTGTAAAATGCCAGGGAGAGTAATTCAATAGGAATTATATTCGCCAGGTAGTCGAGATGGTCTGCATAACTTCCTACTTGAACGGGGATCGTAAGTGTCTGCTGACCGCGCTGGACAACGTACACTTCAATATCCCCAGACTTTTTCGGTTGATGAACTGGGACGTTTAGATTCTTTATTTCGCGTCCATCAATCGTTTTTACGATATCCCCCACACGAAGACCTGCTATTTCACCCGGCCCCCCTGAGTTGAGCCTGCCGATAATGGCTGAATTCTGGGCTTGACTATCGTAATCCAACCAGACCCCGGTAACCGGGACAAAGACATAATAGGTAACGTTATAGAAAAGGATCAGCAGAAACGTCACGAAAGTGAAGCCAACTTGAAAGCCCGTACTTTTGACGAAATTAATAATTTTAGGTAAACTCTGATCGGTTGTTATATTCATCAACCACCTCATTGGCAAGTGAGGGGATTCGTTTAAGGATTAGAGACGGAATTCTTTCCAGGATAAGTTTTTCCCGGGATGGGGGAAGAGAGCTCAAGCTTTCCAATGCTCGCGATTTCCATTGCAATAAGAGCTCTGCTATCGCATGGATCACCCCAGTCTTTTGTAATAAATCACTCCATTCAGCTCTGGAATTTATTTTAGGGAATATAATGTTTTCTTCACTGACCGTCATTAAATATAAAAGGAGAGGCAATGAAATTTCCCAGTTAATCGCCTCTTCGGAATTGCTGAATGCATCCCGACAGTCATCAAAGAGCTGTAGTATCACTCCAAGGGCAGTGCCATAATCCCCCAATGCCTCTGAAATCGTTTCGTTAGCGCCTGCCACTGCAGCACCACCCTGCGTAGCAGCTCGGAATACGCTGCCTGCTTTCAGAATGATGTTTTCCCAATAAGTATTCAGAACCAATTCGACTGCTAACTGTTCTTGAATCAAGTCCCGGTGCTGTCCATAGGCAGCATCAAGGCCGCAGTTGGATAAAATCCTGGTAATTTGATTGGCCTTGGTTGCATCTTGAATTGAGGTTAGGATCTGAAAAGAAGTAAAAATAAGGCCGGTAGCGATGTTTGACGCCACTTCGGGAGAAGTCAAGAATTGATCTCCTGTCAATTCTTTATCTTCGACATTATCCAGAATTTCAGATGCAAGATTAAGAGAGGTCCAAGCAGAGGCCAGGATAGCCCCATCGTCGATTGAACCGCCGGCAGCTATACAGGCAATGACTGGTATTGCAATCTGCCAGGCCGGCATGCTCTGGACGTGGGAAACCAGATAACGAGTGCAATCGGAAAAAGTAGACGATAACTCAATAGATTTCAGTTTTTCAATGACCGGCGACATATACTCATTGAAGAACGGGTCATTTGCTTTGTTATTCATACTAAGTTTCCCGCATTAAAAGACAAAAGGCTATCCTGCCTCTTGCCTTATGCACCCTCGATGATGTGCTTAAGAACAAAATGAACTCAAACGATCCGGTCTATTACTTTTCAACAGATTGAGTGAATTCATCAATTTGGAACCGGGATCATCGATCTTCCTAATCCAATCGATTAAATAACAGACCACCAACCCTTATTTGGAGTGGACGAGACCAGGTTCATTACCGCTAGGGAAACAACTATCACAGAGGGAGTTGCTAGAGTCCGTACGATTTGTTTGTCTTGCACTAACTTCTTACAAGAGAGACTGCACGACCTGGCCAAATCTGCTAGCTTTTTCTTATCCATATTGCCTCCAGTTCTTGACATATTTTTTGTACTCGAAAGACCTCTACCGATGGTATTTTTATTGTATATATTTTCAATTAGGTTCTTAAGAGACAAATGTCCCGTCCAATACGGGACATTTGTCCCGCTGTCCAACCATTTGAATCGGCTCGCCTACTCCTTGGGTATCAATCCTAATTCGCGCCCTTTATTAATGGCAGCGACCCGTGGTGAAACGCCCTCGACCCTATCCACAGCCAACTTATCACAAATAATGACGAGAACATTCCTTACTCTTTTTTCTGAAACACCTAGATTCTTCGCAATCGTGTCAGTTGACAAGCCCTGGGAGAGCAGATTGAGCACCGATAATTCTCTAGGTGTCAGCTTATCCAAATCATTATCCACGATTTTATCGGCCACTGCGGGGGAGAAAAATTTACCACCCATGTAAAGTGCCCTGATCGCCTGTGGAATGCTTAATGAGAAATCATCAGACTTGAGCATGTACCCGCTGGCTCCGGCCTTGACCAATTCACGCACCCAAAGCCCGTCATCGTAGCCTGTCAAGATCAAGACTTTTACGTTTGGATGCTGCTCGTGAAGGGTTTTTACAGTGGATATTGGGTCAAAGGTATCAGCTGTCATTCCTAAATCAACGATCGCGACATCGGGCTTATTGTCCCGGACCAATTTCAGCAACTGCGATCCCTGGTTGGATGTGGCTACCAGCTCAATATCTGGATATCCTTTGAGCAAATCTGTAAGGGCTTTTAGGATCAGGTGATGATCGTCAATGGCAATTACCCGAATGGTCATTTACGCCTCGGTTATATTTCTGGGTAATAAGAATATGGAGGGAAAGAAGGCAGGCATCGAACTACCAATAATAGTAATTTCTATCGCCGACAAAAGCCATCTAAATCACGATTTCAGGTACCAATAATTGATATTTCTTCCTATATGCCTATTTATTTTACTTGTTTAGTCCTGTTTTTGGAAGGTAGCAGGATGACGCACAATAGATATTGTTGGTCAGGGTTTGCGGACTCTGCGTTGTTGCCAAGCTGTTTTAAGGCAATTTACTCAAGAAAATGATGACTAACAACCTGATGACCAGGATTAAAGCGCTTTGGTAGAATGCATAACCTAACGTTTAATAATCTTCCTGATACACTTGATCCCATACAATTTTCGAAGATGAAGATCATGATTATGGAGAAAAATTATTTGACGCTAATACGATAAAATGTAATAATATATAACTATTAGATTAAATCCACCAAGTTGGTCATAATTTCTCCAAGTATCATTGGTAAAAATGGATCATGTAAACGCGGATATATCAACCATAGAAGAGACATCAGATTTATTAAAGCTACCACACTCATTTATTATAGAACCTGGCTCAGGAGGACAAATTCCCTGTCAAGAAAGTTGGCCGTCATTAGCGCTTTCAACGGAAATCCATTAACTAGAAGTCAGGAAAGATGACGAGATTGAAATACGTGCGTTAATTGAGCGATGGTTCAATGGTCAAGTTAGGAAAATTACTGTGAAAGATCACAATGAACTGGATGAATGAGTAGCCTAACCTAAACTAACTGTAAAATATCTCTCTATCACCTCGAAGGAAGACTGTGTGGATACTAATAGCTTTGAAAATCTTCTGAATGAAAGCGAAAGCAATTATCTAGACTTCAAGCAAGATCAATACCGATTCGACGGTGCAACAGAAGAAGAAAAGAGTGAGATTTTAAAGGATATCCTCGCTTTCGTGAACGCTTGGAGACGAACAGATGCCTATATCCTTATTGGTGTTCGCGAAGTTATCGGAGGACGTAGCCAGGTTGTTGGAATCTCAACGCATATCGACGACGCTTCTATTCAACAATTTGTTAACAGTAAAGTACAGAAGCCTATCTCTTTCTCCTACACTGCTTTTGAGTTTGAAGGCAAGCAGGTAGGCATTATTCATATTCCAATACAAGAAAGACCCTTCTACATAAAACAGAAATACGGCAAGATAAAGCCACATACAGTCTATTTGCGTAGGGGTAGTTCAACAGACGAGGCAGAACCGGATGAAATTGCCCAAATGGGAGTTGCATCTGTCAACAATGTGCTAGCGCAAACTCCAGCGATTGATTGCGAATTTGCCAATCCCATTGCACGAAAATTATATGGAAAAGAAATAGAGGTGACTTCTACAGTATTGGAAGTAAATAGCCCTATTCCCAATTTCTCCCCTCGGCAAAATTCTTTAGGTATTACAAGCATTACAAACAGCCCCAACCGTAGTTATTACCGTGATCTTTACAAGTACTATGATTGTAAATATTTGCTTAAAGCAATTAGCTTAAGATTATTTAATACGGGTTCTGTAACCGCCTTTAATGCACGTGTTGAGATAAATATTGCAATAGATGATTTATTATTTATAACGAAGAGTGATCTTCCAAAACGGCCTCGAAAGTTTCTCGATTACTTAACTCCGCTGAGTGAGAGAGTGTCCATCCCGGCTATGGATCAACTTGGATCCCGCCTATGGATTGGTAAGAATGGTGCAGGTTGGATTATCACAATCAACTTTGGCAGCATACAACCAAAAGCGGAGGACTGGTTGGAAGAACCTATCTATATTGGTTCCAGAATACCACAAGACGTTCATCTTGAGGCAGTAATTTACGCCGACAATGCCTCGAATCCTATTCGTGTCCCGCTATGTATACGCTTTCAAACGGAACAATTAGTTCGAACTATAGAGGATATAGAATTAGAGCACGAGGCAATCATCAAGAAAGAGTTAGACGAATTCCTATCTGATGATGAATAATTCCTCCTTAACCAAAGCTTAGCGTAAGGATTCCTATGCCCACACTCGACTGGATCGGCAAAAAAGCCGTCTTGAACCACCACAACGAAGTCCCCTTCCACCTACTGCGCTGCGATCCGGAACTATCTGTCGGCGAGGCCAGCGGGAACCTGCTGGTGCAGGGCGATAACCTACTAGCGCTGAAAGCCCTGCTTCCTTACTACTCCGGCCAGGTGAAGTGCATTTACATCGACCCTCCGTATAACACCGGGAACGAGGGCTGGGTTTATAACGACAACGTCAACAGCCCTGAAATGCGCGATTGGCTTGGGAGAGCGGTGGGCAGCGAGGCTGAAGATTTATCGCGCCACGATAAATGGCTGTGCATGATGTATCCTCGCCTACTCTTACTTCGAGAGATGCTGAGCGATGACGGCAGTTTATGGATGAGCTTAGATGACAATGAAATGCATAATGCCAGAGGAATATTAGATGAAATCTTCGGGGCAAACAATTTCATCACAACTGTAATTTGGGAAAAGAATTACTCACCCAAGAGTACTGCAAAACATTTGTCCGCGAATCATGACTTCATCCTGGTATATGCAAAGAATTCCAGTAAATGGCAGAGAAACTTGCTACCTCGCTCCGAGGAACAAGATAACAGGTATCGAAATCCAGATAACGACACAAGAGGCATGTGGAAACCAGGTGGATTAGATGCGCGGAATTATTATAGCGAAGGGACCTACCCAATAACCACACCATCAGGAAGGGTGATTTCTGGGCCACCTAGGGGGTCCTATTGGAGGGTATCATTCCAGAAATTAATGGCATTGGATGCAGACAACCGCATCTGGTGGGGTGAAAACGGAGATAACGTCCCTTCAATAAAACGATTTTTATCTGAAGTACGGCAAGGTGTAGTTCCTGAGACAATTTGGACGTATGAAGAGGTAGGGCATACACAAGAAGCTAAACAACAAATTGTTCGCATATTACCAGATGCAGCAAATGTCTTTAATACCCCTAAACCCACACGTCTGATTGAACGGGTAATTCAAATAGCATCAAACCCTGGTGATTTAATTTTGGATTCATTCGCAGGAAGTGGCACAACCGGACAGGCATCGATTAGGTTGAATAGGAAATTTATTCTTGTTGAAATTGATACTGTAATTGCCTCAACAATAACACGTAAGCGTTTACAACAGGTTATTCAAGGATATGCTTGGCTGGATCAAAGAGGCAACTCACATCAAGAAGAAGGCCTAGGTGGAGATTTTCGCTACTGCGAACTTGGCCCGACCCTCTTTGATGCCTATGGTCAAATCAGATTGGAAGTCGTCTTTTCAGACTTGGCCCGGCACGTTTTCTTTACTGAAACCGGTCAGCCCTTGCCTGGCGGAGAAGATGAAAACGCTCTCCTAGGCGTGTGCAATGGAACCGCCATCTACCTGCTCTACAACGGTGTAATGCACGATTCGGACAACGTGCTCACGCCACAAACGCTGGCAGAGCTGCCGGCATTCGATGGCCCCAAGGTCGTTTACGCCGATGGCTGCAAGATTGGGCTCGAACGGTTGCGAGAGCTGAACGTAACATTCAAGCAAATTCCTTACCAGATCAAGGTGCGGTGACCTATGCTATCCCTCAAAGAATATCAACAGCGCGCCCTTGATAATCTACAGGCCTATTTTCGCCTCTCTCTGCAGTTGGGTGACGCCGATACCGCTTTTTACCGCCTGACCCGCGAATCTTTTGGACACGGTATCCCCTATCAGCCGGTCGAAGGTCTCCCCGGGCTGCCCTACGTCTGCCTGCGTATCCCCACCGGCGGTGGGAAGACGTTGGTAGCCAGCCACGCTATCGGTATCACCTCACACGACCTACTGCATACCGATCACGCCCTGGTGCTCTGGCTGGCGCCATCAAACGTCATCCGCGATCAAACCCTGCGCGCCCTCTCAGACCCCAACCATCCCTACCGCCAGGCAGTAGAATCGCGGGTGGGGCCTGTCACAGTGATGAACGTCAGCGATGCGCTGTACGTCCAGCCGGCTGTGCTCAACTCCAGCACGACCATCGTCGTCGGAACCATTCAGGCTTTCCGGGTGGACAATACCGAAGGCCGCAAGGTGTACGAATCGTCCGGCGCGCTGATGAGCCACTTTACCGACCTCCCCACAGACTTGCAGGCCGGGCTGGAAATGATAAATGGAGAGCCGAAGAAATCACTGGCGAACGTGCTCTACATGCGCCGCCCTATCGTCATCGTAGACGAAGCCCACAACGCCCGCACCCCGCTTTCCTTCGAAACCCTAGCGCGCTTCCACCCCGCCTGCATCATCGAGTTCACCGCCACCCCAGCCACCCAAGACCATCCTTCCAATGTACTGCACTCCGCTTCTGCTGCTGAATTGAAAGCGGAGGCGATGATCAAAATGCCCATTCGTCTAAAGGTACGCCCTCAGTGGAAGGAGCTGCTTTCGGACGCCATCGCCCAGCGCAACCGGCTGGAAGCCGCCGCTAGGCTGGAGCAGCGGCAGACCGGCGAGTACCTGCGCCCGATCGTGCTCTTACAGGCCCAACCTCGCAGCCAGAGCAAAGAGACGCTAACCGTAGAAGTCGTCCGACAGACGCTGCTCGACGATTTCAAGATCCCCGAAAGCCAGATCGCCCGCGCCACTGGTGACGTGGACGAAATCGGCGACACCGACCTCAGCCAACCGGACTGCCCCATACGTTACGTCATCACTGTCCAGGCGCTGCGCGAGGGCTGGGACTGCCCATTCGCCTACGTGCTTTGCTCAATTGCAGAGAGCAAATCCAGCACGGCGGTGGAGCAAATCCTGGGGCGCGTGCTGCGACTACCGAAAGCCACGCACAAAGAGATCGAACCCCTCAACCTGGCTTACGCCTTTGCTACTTCAGAGAGTTTTGGTGTGGTGGCGAACCAATTGCGCGACAGCCTGGTGCAGAACGGCTTCGAACGCTACGAAGCTCAAACGATGATCCAGACTCCACCCGAACAGATCGATTTACCGCTGTTTGGAGAAGGATCGGATTCTGCCTTGCCCGAACCGGCCACCATTGCCGTTCCTACTCCGCCAGCGTTAGAAGATATGCCCCTAGAAATCGGCGCGAAAGTTCAATACGACGTTACAACGCAGGCATTAGTGATCCGAGAGTGGCTTGAACCAGAGGAGGCTGCCTTACTGGTCGCCATGCTGCCCATCGCAGTTGTAGATACTGGCGTCCGGGCAGTCATCGACCGCGTTACCCGCCCGAATCCGCTACCGCCCACTGTATCTCCGGCTGAACGCGGCGAAGTACTGTATGTCCCGCAGCTTGTCCTGCGACGCGGCCAGCAGTTGGAGCTTTTCGAAGAAACTGCCTTCCTGGATTATCCGTGGAATCTTTCCCAATGTGAAACCCTGCTGGCCGAAAGCGAATATTCCGGCCAGCGTCTGGGCGGAACCGAGATCGAGTACGACGTGACCGACAAGGGCAAGCTGAAAGAGCAATTCATCGAAGAGCTGCAGAACACCATGACGCTCTTTACTACCGATCAAGGCTGGACGCCGGCGGAGGTGGTCTACTGGCTCGACCACAACATCCCTCACACCGACGTTACCTTCCGTGAATCGAACGCTTTTCTCACCCGCCTGGTCATGTGCCTGATCGACGAGCGCAGCTTCACCCTAGACCGGCTTGTCATGGACAAGTACCGCCTACGTGACGCTGTGGCAGCAAAGATTCAAGCGCACCGGCTCGAAGCACGCAAGCAAGCGTACAACCGATTCCTGCTGCCCGATTGTCAGACCCCACTGGAAGTGCATCCTGAAATTTGCTTCACCTATCCGCGCGACGCCTACCCCTACAACACGCTCTACCGCGGCGCGTACCCATTCAAGAAGCACTATTATACCCAAGTCGGTGACCTGGAGGATCGGGGCGAAGAGTTCAATTGCGCTGTGTTCCTGGATAGCTTGTCAGATGTGAATGTCTGGGTGAGAAATCTTGAGCGCCGGCCCAATCACTCCTTCTGGCTGCAAACCTCCACGGATCGGTTCTATCCGGACTTCGTTTGTCTTCTGAATGACGGACGCTACCTGGTGGTCGAATATAAGGGAGAAGACCGCTGGAGCAACGAGGATTCTAGGGAGAAACGGATCATTGGAGAGGTGTGGGCGAAAAGGAGCGATGAGAAGTGCTTATTTGTGATGACGAAGGGACAGGAGTGGAATATTGTTAGGGAAGTTATATAATTGGAAAACATAACAGGAATACTATTTCAACACATGCAAGCCCGAAAATTACTAGCGATAATGTACGTCAGGCTTGTTTGATAAGACGGTGTTTTTACTAGAGATAAGTTAAAGCCCTAAATATGAAACTTCAAGAGACTCAGAATCGAATTAGAGACTTGCTATCATTATTTGTGACAATGATTAAAGCAGATACCGCTATGGGCAGGCAGGATTTGAATAAAATCGCGGAAAATTTGTTAATACCTATTTTCGCCCTAACTTTTGATTATCAATCTTTAGAGAATCTGAACTTTTCGGAGGGTGGAAATTTCCCTGCCATAGATCTCGGTGATAAGACGGCACGTGTTGCGGTTCAAGTAACAGCAACCACAGATAGCGAAAAAATAAAATATACGCTTTGTAAATTCGTTGAGTTCGAGCTCTATAAAGAATATGACCGTTTGATTATCTATATCTTGAGTGAAAAGAAATCATATTCTGGTAAGGGTTTTGACGGAATTATTCAGGGTAAATTCACTTTCAACAAAGAACAAGATATTTGGGATTACAGAGAGATCCTCACCAAAGTTGCTGAATTTCAGATTCAAAAAGCAGTACAAATCCTGGATATTTTGGAACAAAATATATCCAGTAGGGCAGGGAGAACTCCATATGACCACAGAAACACAATCTTTCTTAGCTCCTTACAGTTAGAGGAAGAAGATTTTGTTCGATGGTTAGCATTTAAGCTCATCTCAGCTGGATATTCTGTATGGTGCACCCCACTCAATAAAAAAGGCGGAGATGATCTTAATCAACAGACACAAGCAATTATTGAACGAACAACTGCTTTATTTCTTTATATTGTTACGCCTAGGACGAACACTGATCCGGCATCGCTTGCAGAACTCCAAAAAGCCTATGACATTATGAGAAGGGATCAGCTGGATGGTTTCATCGTACCTTTGCTTCTAGATACATCATCGCTTAGCTCAATAAACATTCTTTTAAAAGGACTCCAACCGATTACTTTTTATGATAGTTGGGCTAAAGGATTAAGCGATTTACTCAAGGTATTGGAAGAGCGCGATTTTCCGAAAGATGCATCGTTGTCACCAAATACTGCAAATATCCTGTGGCGACAGCAATTTGAACCAGAGCGAGGAATAATAAGCAAAGAAGAGGAATATCTTTCTAACTGGTTCCCTATCACCCTCCCAGAATATATCTATTTTCATGAACTTCAGCGAAGTAGCACTGGTCCAATCGAAATAAGAAAAAACTTACCATTTCCTGGTTTTCAGCATAATATATACCTCGTTTCATTTGCAGAAGCAGATGATTTTCAAGGCCAACTCGGAACATATATATCAATAAAATCTTCTAATCCTATTTCAATCACGAATTATCTAGATGAAGAATACGACCCGAAATTGGTAAATCCTGATCTCTCTTGGCGTTTTGTAATACAGTTATTGCAGCAAACGTGGGAGAGGTACATGTATCAAAAAGGATTAGGCATGTACCAGTTAGCAAACGGAAAGAATGCTTATTATTTTCAAAGGGGTTTTAGTGAAAAGAGGATATCATTTATCGGGACAGATGGTAATATAACGAGCCGGGCATTATCTGGCTATAAAACAGTAAAGCTATCCACCGAGGAGAAAGTTAAGAGATATTGGTTGTTCGGGATATCTGGGAAGCCAATACTGTACCCCTTTCACGCTTATGTGATTAAGGCACATGTTGTCTTCAGTGACGATGGGTACCAAATCTGGAAAAGTAAATCCAGGCTTCATCGAGCTCGAAGAAGTTGGTGTTCTGACTGGTGGAACGATGATTGGCGGGATCGATTGTTAGCAAGTCTATCATGGCTCAGCAACAACCAACCATCGTTACAATTGCCGGTTGCAAAAAACACTAATCTTGTCGTTGAACGTCATTCGGCTGATTTTCGAAGCCCTGTTACCTATAACGATCCTAATACTGATTTACCTCAGACTAAAAACGAAGTAAATGATGATCTTGATGAAGTGGAAGGAGAAGAATTCAATCTTGAAAACGATGATTCTTTATTGGACGACGAGGAAGAATTAGATGACGAATAATCTCCTTTTTATTGAAGAGCCGAAGCTATTATTTGGGCATGGACAAAGTGTCGAAGATCCACGCGATGGCTTGATTCTTTTTGGCCCCTTGGAAAAAGGAAAACCATACGGAGTTCATTATGGAATCATTGGAACACAGGAAGGGATAAGAAGGTTTAGAAGTTGGGCAGAACGTCTGAATCAACCCATTCATGATAGCAAGAAGAGTATTGCGAGGCCTCCTTTTTTAGGTTTCGAAACAATATTTGATACTCCCTGGTCATTAAGTCCTGACTTAGAGCTGGTAATACCGACTGAAGATTTATTCAAGGCAATTTATCTAGATGATAAATACCAAAGGGTTTATAAGACCGTTGAATTATATTCTTCACGAATTATCAGGGCAATAAGTGAAGAAGAAACTAAAGTTGATATATGGTTTGTTATAGTGCCTGATGAAGTCCATAAGTATTGCCGACCAAAATCTATTATTGATGTGACAAAACTAATGCAAGCTGACACAAAGATGGACCCAAAATATGCACGGAGTTTACGGACACAGCCCTCTCTACTTTTTCAAGACGATAATATCAACGCAATTCCATACCAGTATGAAGTGAATTTCCACAATCAGCTAAAAGCTAGGTTATTAGACAAACTCGTCCTAACTCAGATTGTTCGAGAAAGCACAATTGCCCCGGGTGAGCTGCTGGATAGATTTGGACGTCCGGCTAGAGGCATGGATAAATTACAAGCATCTGCAGCGTGGAATATTTGCACCGCTGTATTTTACAAAATCGGTGGAAGACCCTGGAAAATAAGCGGAATACGTGAAGGAGTTTGCTATATTGGTTTAGTATTTAAAAAAACGATGGATTCTTCAAACGCTGATAATGCATGTTGTGCTGCTCAAATGTTTTTAGATTCTGGTGATGGTATTGTTTTTAGAGGAGATGTTGGGCCTTGGTACAATCCAGACAAAGGAGATTATCATCTGAAACGGAAGGCTGCTCATGAACTAATTGAAATCGCTGTAAATACTTACAAAAGATACTTCAATAAGCCCCCAGACGAATTATTTATTCATGGAAAAGTTGAATTTAACTCGGAAGAATGGCAGGGTTTTCAGGATGCGGCCGATGATAAGGATACAAACTTAGTCGGAGTAAAAATACAAGATAGCAACGAGATAAAACTCTTTCGAAAATCGGATCACCCTATCCTGAGAGGATTAGCTTACATTCGCAGTAAGCGGTCAGCATATTTATGGACAAGAGGTTATATCCCACGTTTACAAACATATCCTGGTCTAGAAGTACCCAACCCTCTTTATATCAAAATCTGTAGAGGCCAAGCTGATATTGAAATAGTACTTCAGGATATCCTTGCTCTTACAAAGTTAAATTACAATGCCTGTGTTTATGCGGATGGTGTTCCAGTTACGCTAAAATTTGCAGATGCAGTCGGTGAAATCTTAACAGCGGGGCCAATCAAAGGAGATGTACCTTTGCCTTTTCGTCACTATATTTAATATACAGAAACTCCAGCCGATGATTAAAATTATCTCCTATTATTAAACTTAAAATCAGACAGAGCAATGCTCCAAACAACTTTAAAAGTTCCACTGTTTAGTAGAATCTCCTGTCTTTTAGTGCCTTATCCTTAATGAATAATATCGCTTCCTTCACACTCATCAAGACTGATATCAAATATACATAACGTCAAGAGAAAATTTCTTTCTTCTCAATCGGTTTACAAATTGTTATAAATATGCTATAATGTAAACCGTAAGGACGCGAAAGGAGGCCGCGATGACCATCGGTCAGCGCATTAAACAAGCTCGCAAGGCGAATGCTCTGAGCTTACGAAGATTGTCGGAAAAGGCTGAGATCAGCGCGATGGCAATCTCGAAGTATGAACGGGATCTGGATACGCCCAGTTCAGGTGTATTGCTACGCTTGGCGTCGGCACTCAGTGTCTCAATTGACACCTTTTTCCGTCCACAGACGATATCGGTTCAGCTCCAAGCCTATCGCAAACATGCTGCATTGGGTGTGAAAGAGCAAGAAGCTGTCCAAATGCGGATCCAAGAATGGTTGGAAAGATATTTGGAAGTCGAAAGCTTTTTCCCAAATGAAGGACGGGCGATTTCTCTGCCAATATATTCGATACACTCGATAGAACAGGTGGAAGATGTTGCCTTAGAACTGCGCGGAAACTGGAATCTGGGCTTAGATCCAATAGAGAACCTTACCCAACTGCTTGAAGATCAGGGAATCAAAGTTGGAATAGTCCCTGGATTTGAGCATTTCGATGCCAGTACGTTTTTAGCAAACGGAGCTCCTGTAATTGTCTCAAAGGCTGAGTTACCCGGTGACCGGCAACGTTTCAATTTGTGTCACGAATTAGGCCACCTGATCTTGAACGTCAATGAAACGCTTGATCCAGAAGCTGTCTGCCATCGGTTTGTTGGGGCCTTTATTGCCCCAGCACAGGCAGTCCGCTTCGAGTTGGGTGCCCGACGCACTATGCTAGACATAAATGAGCTACTTCTGCTCAAACATAAGTATGGACTTAGCATGCAAGCATGGATTTTCCGGGCAAGAGACTTAGGAATCATCTCGGAGAGTATAGCTGCACGACTTTTCCACCATTTTCGAGCAAATGGCTGGCACCGGCGTGAGCCTGGTGAGCCAATACCCAGTGAAAAGCCCTTACGTATGGAGCGATTGATATTTCGCGCCTTAGCCGAAGATTTGATATCACACTCCAAAGCACAAGAGTTGCTTGGTGAGCCCTTACAAATGCCCTGGGTGATGGAGGCAATGCAACAGGATGACGTTGCAGTCGGTTCTGGTCACTGACACAAATATCTGGGTTGACCTTGAAAATGGCGGCGTTCTGGTCGAGGTCTTCCAACTGCCCTATCAGTTTTTGATACCTGACTTTGCAATTTCCGAGCTTCTTCATCCAAGGTGGGAGACTCTGGAAGTATTAGGTCTTCGAGCACACGAACTACCAGGTGAAGAAGTAATTGAGCTATTCCAATTAAGACAGGTCCATAAAAACCTCTCAATTATTGATTTGTCAGCTTACTTACTTGCTAAAATGCTGGATGCAACACTCCTGACCGGTGACTGGCACATTAGCGAATTAGCCATTGCCAGCGGTCTTTCAGTGCACGGTGTCCTCTGGTTATTGGATGAGATGGTACATTTCAAGGCTCTTACACCAACGCAAGCCGTTACGGCCCTCAAACGGATGCTCAAATTAGGTGCAAGACTACCTGCCGAGGAATGTAATATCCGATTAACGAGATGGTCGATATGACCAAAGGAGGTGATGAAAATGAGCAAAGCCAAAACGCCAACTTACAGGCCAGGCCAGAAAGCTCCGGAATCGGGGCAATATGGCGTCATTGGACCTAAGGGCGGTAAAACCGGCAATGAGGTGACGGTATCGAAAGGTGAGACGTTACCGCCTACTCCGAAACCTGGTCAGACCTTCGTGCTGGTAGACAAAACCAAGCACAAGCGTGACGATTAGGTACTATAGAGGGCAAAATCAAGCTACCCCTGCAAATAACAGGCCGGGGTAGTTTGCGTTAATACGAAAGCTATAATGTTTCAAGGGGATTTAACAATCGTCCAATTCACCTATCGCATTTGCTAAATCCTCTTCTCCCGGTGTTGTATAAATCCTGGTTGTATTCAAGTTGCAATGCCCCAACAGTGCCGCGACCTTTTCCAGAGATACGTCTGCATCGATCAATGCTTTTGCAAAACTATGCCGTAAGGTATGGGGAGTAATGTTCTTCAACCCAGCTTTCTTCGCAAAGCGCTGTACAGCTCGCTGAACCGTCTTGCTCTGCACACCATCATTTCGTTGACTAAGAAAGAGATCATTTTTCTCCGTGTCTGGCCTCATATGCAAATAATCGAGTAAAGCCTTTCGTGCTTTTGAATTCAACGGGATCTCCCGCCGTTTCGTTCCCTTCCCCTCTCTGACGACCACACTCCCCTTGCGCTCATCCAGAATAATATCGCTCACGCGCAATTGGATAATCTCACCCACACGCAGCCCAGCAAATAAAATCAGTTTGACAATAGCTGCATCCCTTAAGTACATTAATCGTAGGCGCGGGTAACAGCGCATAGCATCTTCAACTTCCTTATCCACTGCACGAAGTAAGGCTGCACGTTGCTTCTTATCCAGCCATTTCGGAGCCAGTGCCACCTCTTTCACCGCCTTAACTCCTTGCACCGGGTTACGACCATTCTTGACATATCCAGCCTGCTCTAACCAGTGGGCATATACTGCTAGAGCTGCGAGCCGCCGGTTGATCGTCTTGGGCTTATTGGCCTGGTCAAGTAGATATTGCTTGTATCCTCTCACGGCATCGTTTGTTAAACCTTCAGGAGTCAGTGACTCTCGGTTCTGCTTTTCGAACCACTGCGCGAACAGACACACATCCCCGGTATACCCCACGATTGTCACCGGCGAGCGATCCTCTGCAAGTAGATAAGCCCGAAATTCATCCAGATGCAGGTCGTCTATCATTTTTATATCCATCCTTCTTTGTTCGTGTTTACCCTATTCAGGGTGATTTTTATTCCGCATGACCTGATATAGCCATTTGCTTTGTTGCGAAGCTCCTGGGCCTTCCTGGTGGCTTAAAGGACGTCCTATCTCAGCAAATGCAGTATTTGGTAGGACGCCCTAATAGGACGTCCTTATAGGACGCCCCATCTTTTTCCATAGGACGCCCTATCGCGGACCATTTTCACCATTTCGGAGAACCTCCTCGGCGTGTCGGTTGAGGTCGATATTCCACTCAAATTTCCTGCAGCCAGAGGACGCCTTGTAGCCCCACAAGCTGATCATGCGTGTCTCCAACCGGAGCACCGGTTCATAAAGCAAGAAGGCAACCAACTGGCTGACCGGCACACCTTCTTTCTTGGCCAGGATCTCCAGGCGCTTTTTTAAGTCGACCGGCAGTTCCAGGTTGACCCGCTTTGCCAAGCGCTTCTGTGCTCGCTCCCGTTCTTTCTTTCGCTGAGAGCGCAGGTTTTTCGGTAGGTGAGATTCGACGTTGCGGCGCGCTCCCTGGTCCAACAGGGACTCGACGGCTGGGTCGATACCGGGAAGATCGTCAAAACCGGTGAAGCCTTGCTTGCTCGTGTTTTTCATATCAGCTCCTGGATGCGTTCTAAAACTTGAATGTATCCACCGATACGCCTATTGCCCTGGTCATAACCAGTCAGGGCTTTGGCGTTCGGTTCGTAATCCCACAGGGTCTTCCCGAAACGACTAGCAACCCTACATTGGGTATCCTGTGGGATAGGCGGCAGCACAAGCTTTCCAAAGGTTTGTGCCAGGTGGATGAGTTGGTCATGGCTCTCCAAGGTTACCCGCTCGTAGAAAGTCGGGAGGATGCCCGCCACTTGGCAATGGCTGATCCGCTTCAGCGCCGCCAGGGTTTGTAAGGCATCCCTCACACCATTGACCGCCAGTTTGTCCAGGCGGGTGGGGATTAGCAGATAATCGGCAGCGACGATTGCTGCAAAGTGCAGTAGATCCACGGAGGGGGCGCAGTCGAGGGCGATCACATCATAGTCTGAACCTTGCAATACATCCGCTAGGATATATTCCCGCAGAGTCACGCCTGCGAGGGTTTGCTTCAAGGAGGTTGTGCTCTTGTCGGAACGGATGATTGCTAGGCGGTCCAACCCACTTGGGGTGATTGCCTGATCAAGCGGAATGTGTAGATCGGGAGAGAGAAGGCGACGGAGATCGTCACCGTGAGGCAATCCCAGGCTATCAGCAACGTTTCCTTGGGTATCCAGATCGACTAGAAGCAAATGGTATCCCATTCTGGCTAGACCTGAGGCCAGCGTGACCGCGGTAGTCGTTTTACCCACTCCGCCTTTCTGATTCAGGATTGCGAAGATTGTTGGCATATAACCTCCTTGAATTTAGTTTTCATATTGACCTACTGTCTAGCTCCACAAATCATGAGGTATATCCAGCAAATCATCAGTGTCAGCATCCTCATTGCCTTGGGAGAGCAACTGGGTGAACAGCCACTGCTGTTCAGTGGGCATTTGCAGTCAGAGATCGGTTTCTTCGGTTTTCCTCGAGTGAGCATCCGGGTCATCAATCCACCTGCTGGAGACGAACTCATGGTATGCTCGCCCAATCCGGATCAGCCGCCGGGCGATGAGATACATAGCCAGAACGAACAGCACCGCGAAGGCTAATGTCACCAATAGCAGAATCAGGGTTTGAGCGCGGCTTATGTCGCTGACACCCTGGTTAGCTAGTTGAGCTGTTCGCGTTGTTTCGAAAATGCGCGGAGCCTGGGCGGTACCCACCGCGTTGCCTCTTGACCCATAGGCAACCAGCACAGGTATAATCAGGATGAAGAATCCGATCTTTTTCATGTCACACCTCTGTGATTTTGAATGAACCATTAATAACCAGTATCAGGAACAGGTATGCCCAGCTGATCCGCTAACGTTCGCAAGCGATCTCGTGGCCCGCCTTCCATTGCTTTCCGCCAAGCCTGATCCCAGGGACTTTGTCCAGCCAATTCCCTGGTCAGCATGTCTGCCAGCTCACTGGCTGGTAATTTAGCAAGCTTATCCAGAGCACCTCCCGCGCCGTGAGTTGGATCAGGAATCAGGCGGCTAACAGCATGTGCGATGGGATCACGTATCCCAACGCCCGCCAGGCTGGCTGAATAGAGAAGCCAGGAAACAAATGACTGAGCATTGAGGCTGTTTTCCATGAGCATTTCCTGGTTTTTTACACCTACCCGGTTTCGAGAGAGTAATTCTGACAAATTCCATTCTGCGCCTACCACCCCCTTCTCATGCCTAGCGAAGGGGTCCGCAAGGTCAGATTTAATGCCGTCACCGGCGGTGGTTGGAGTATTTTTCTTGGGAGTTAAACCAAGCGCTAAGGTATTTAAACTGTGCCACTCGCGCCAATCAAAGGTGACAGCTGCGCCATTCTTATGAGTGTCATTCCCGCCAAGAGATGTACCATTCGCGCCAACAGGAGTGTCAATCGCGCCAATATAGGTGCTAACTGCGCCAACGGGAGCGTTGATCGTTTCACTGCTAATGGTGTCAGATTCGCCTTTATGGGTGTCAACCGCGCCAATAACGCTATCGGTTCGTTTATCCCTAATAGTGTCATTTGCGCCAAAGCCTCTCTTGGCTAACATTCCATTTGCCCGTATCCGGTCTTCCTCAGTCATCGGCTCACCCAAGCAAACTTTGAAGCGGCGTGGCGATTCTTCCCAATCATCGATCTCATGCCTTATCTCGCGAACAAACCGGGCGACATCATCAATACGAAGCCATTCCCAAATGGTTTTGACGCGTTTCAAACCCAACCAGTCAGCAATCTCTGAATAACCCTGGTCTACCAGAGCTTCATCCCGGATTTCGCCTGTACGTGGGTTTAGGTAACATCGATCGCGGATCAGCACCACGAACCATCCCTGCCCATGACCTAATTTAGGCAACCATCGGGTTACGAAGTAGTGCGTCAGGAAGACCAGGTCTCTGGGAGGCATCAGGTGTTGCGCCAGCTGATCAGCGAGTTCCTGGAAGTGCGACCGGTCGTTTTCCGATATCGGACCACACACGGCATGCAATACATCTTGGACTGAATGGAGTTCGATGCTTCCATCTCTATATGATGGTGTGTTCTCATGTCGTGGGATCAGCTCATCCACCGGGATTTCTAAAGCATCCTGGAGCGCTGCAAGTGGGTTTTTTCCTTCAGCCAGACTCTTGTAAAGCCAGGCGCGGAGAGAAAGCTCGTCGGCTGGAGTTAGGGGGAGGGTCATCGCCACCCGGTAGTAGCGAGGTGTCCGGTGGGGGTGATTGTCATTTCCATATTGCCACTGGGGTTTATCCTCAGCAGGTGTAACCAGATCGCGTAAGCGCTGCCATGTATCGGGGTTTGCAGAGTACCGCCGGAAGGTGCGCAGGCTCATCCCAGAGTACCTAGCTACGTTCTTCGCTGGAGCGCCAAACATCTTACCGGGCTGCTTGGCTGCACCAGCTTCGTAAGCTGCCTGGCGAAAGCCAATGTACAGCCAGGCCAGATCCAAACCAAGCACCGAAATGAACCGGAGAAAGTATCCAGGAACGACGATCACCTGGTGGGGCTGGACGATCTCATCGTAAATCGACTGGTATTCCGCCTGAAGCGAGAGCACAGCTGGATCTTCCATGGGAGCCGAATTTTCGTCCTCATGGGGCTTTTCGATCCCGTCTTCACTCGTTTCTTCTACAACAATGAATCGAACCTCCACCTTTTGGTTCAAGATCCCGATCAGCAAGCGGGTGAAGGTACTGGTCAGGCGGCTGGCGAGCCACTCGCGGCCATACTCATTCGGTGTGCCCACGGTGAATATTCCCTCTTCAAAGGAGATAAAGCTTGCATCCTGTACCCAGGTATCAAAAGAGGATTTCGGCATATCTAATCGCAGCTGATCGAGGGTTATTTGCAAGGCTTTCTCTGGGCTAAATGATGCACCTTTCATGGCCGCTATCGACCGCTCGCTTTCCGATCGGCAACAGATTTGTTATAACCGTTCTTATTCAGAAACTTTCCAACGGCATCTTCTGGGACACGGAAAGTGCGAGGGCCGAATTGAATGGCTTCGAGATTGCCATCCTTGATCCAACGATAAACGGTTTTCGGGTGGACGCGTGCCCATTCTGCAACTTCGAGCACTGTGAGCAAGTTCCTGGCATTCCAGGTGCTCGACGGTGGGTGGACAGATTGTGTTGTCATCTCATTTTCTCCCACCGGCTTTTCGGGAGAATCAAAAAGCCGGCTCTCAATCTGACTTGTCAAACATAGGTTCAGATCGAGAGCCGGCTAATAATTACTTTTAGCTCACTTTACGCTCTGCGGAGAGGGTGGGATTCGAACCCACGGTGGGGACGAGCCCCACAACGGTTTTCGAGACCGTCCCATTCAACCACTCTGGCACCTCTCCCATGCGCGCAGACCATTATACCAAGATGTTTTTATTTCACAGCCTGAAGATTTCATGCCCGGCTTGTTCAGCCTCTGCAATGATCTTCTTAGCTTCTTCTTTGACTTCAGGTGTAGCACTGGGTGTTTTCGGAATAAACTGGACCAGCTCGCGTGCCTGGCGTAACAATCCTTTCACCTCAGCCATGTATGATAGATCGTACTTCCCACCCCACTCTGGAACGGGGTAATCACGCGCCTCCTGGATTAACCCGCGAGCTCGTTTGATGCGCTCCGCAGCCGTTATCAAGCGTGCCATGAATCCTCCTTTGCAGCTCATCCTCTCCAATTGCATCTTTTGACTTCACCGTTCGATCTCCACGCTTTCTTGCCAGGTGGGATAAATTGGTTTTTCCATGCCAGCTTCAACCAGTTTCTCAGAGAGTGCTTCAGCTGGCCCAGTCTCGCCATGTACCAGGTATAGCTGCTTCACGCTGTGCTTAACCCGCAAAGCATATTCCAACAAAAAGTCTTGCCCAGCATGCGCAGACAGCCCTCCAATAGTCGCCACTTCAGCTTTTACAGCATACTCCTCACCATATATCCGCACCCTCTTTTCCTTATCCGCCAACCTGCGTCCCAGCGTATAGGGTGCCTGCCAGGAGACGATCAGGATGGTGTTCCTGGGATTTTCGATATTATTACGCAGGTGATGCAGGATTCGCCCAGCCTCTGCCATTCCCGAGGCTGATATGATAATCATCGGATCGGTGCGGCTGTTCAATGCTTTCGATTGCTCCACCGAACGGGTATAGATCAGCCGGTCGAATCCCAGGGCAGTATGATGTTTATCAGCCTTGATAAACTGCTTGGTCTGATCATCGAAGCACTCGGGATGCAGCTTGAAGATATCGGAGGCGTTAACTGCCAGGGGGCTATCTACATATACCGGAACACTGGGAAGCTGATGGCTTTCGATCATCTGATGAAGCGCATAAACGATTTCCTGCGTCCGGCCAACGGCAAAGGCTGGGATGATCACCTTGCCCCCTCGTTTCAAAGTCCGCCCGACAACCTGGCGCAGTTCATCATAGGCAATTTCAGGGTCAGTGTGCGGTTTATCTCCGTAGGTACATTCCATGATGAGAATGTCTGCCCCGTCAGGCAGGATGGGATCGCGGATTAAGGGCAGCTTACGCCGGCCGATATCTCCGCTGAACCACAGGCGTACTTTGAGCCCTTTTTCCTCGACATCCAGCACAACTCCAGCTGATCCTAAGATATGCCCCGCGTCCACGAGTCGTGCGGTTACACCTGGGATGGGCTCAAAATCCTGGTCATATTTTACCGGATTGAAATACTGTGCCACCTGGGCAGCCTCCACCTGCGAATAAATGGGTGTAGTCAAAGGTTGCCCCTGCTTGATCCGACGCTTGTTTAGGAATTCAGCATCAGCTTCCTGAATGTGCCCGGCGTCCATGAGCATGATGTTCGCCAGATGAGCAGTCGCGGAGGTAGTATAAATTGGACCGTTGTAGCCCTGTTTCACCAGGTTAGGCAAGTTGCCACTGTGGTCAATATGGGCATGTGAAAGGATGACCGCATCGATTTGCCACGGGGAGAAGGGGAAGTTACAGTTTCGATCATATGACTCCTGGCGTTTACCCTGGAAAAAACCACAATCCAAGAGTAATTTGGCACCATTGATAGTCAACAGGTGTTGCGATCCTGTAACAGTCTGGGCCGCACCGTCAAATTTTATCTGCATATAGCCTCCTTGATCAGTTACCTTGTGTATTATAGCCCAAGGGTACCTGCATAAGTAATGAGCAACCTATTCAATACAAGCCTGACAGATGAAAATTCCGAGGCTAAAACACCTTTGTTTGTGCTAAAATAGTAATCAGCCAAAAGTGTTTTCCAAACCGAATAGGCTATTGATCAATGTCTGATAAGGCATCAATCCTGGTTATTGATGATGAAGAAAGCATACGCTGGACGCTGGCAAAAATCCTCCAGCGTGAAGGCTATGAGGTAGCAACCGCAGCCACGATTAAGGATGCCTGGGCATGCTTGCAAGGCAGCTCTTATGACCTGGTATTCCTGGATATCAAGCTACCCGATGCCAATGGGCTCACTGTACTGCCTGAGCTGCGAAACCGATTTCCAAGAACACATGTGGTGGTTCTCAGCGCTCAGGATAAATTGGATACCGCTCTTGAGGCCGTCGTAGGGGGGGCTCGTGATTACCTGCTGAAACCGATTGATCCTCCCGATCTGCTGTTACGCATCCAAGAGATCCTCTCCGATAGTTAATCAAAGCAATTGCATCAAATAATTTCTGTTTTGATTGCAACCGGTGAACCCAGCATGCATTCGATTTTTTATTTACCTGATATGGCTCACCAAATATTGTGACCTGCATCCCCCTTTGATACACTCAAAACGTCTTAACGAAGACCACCTTTATGCAGTCACCTTTCCCGATAATAATTTTTCCGCAGGAATATTCTTGCGGATAATTATCTGCGTGATTCAACCTTCCTAAGCAGGATCAGTATTTCTTCCCCATATTGTTCCTGTCTCCAGGGTACGCCGTGTAAAACTTCAGATAACTCATCCATATTCCCAGGATTCTTGCTAGCAATATCATGCAACAGATCGCGGGGGAGGATGATGTCAGATTCAACCTCCAGTTCCTTCGCCTTAAGCTTACGCCACTGTTTCAAGGCTTCAACCCGAGCCAAAAAGCGGTCGTCTGGTCTCGCACTCCGAGGTCGATGGACGGGATCGGATTGCAAGCCACGCTGAACCGCCTGAAGGATGGCCTTCCCATGACGGTCGAGCTGGTGCTGGGTCATTCCCGGCAGACTTTTGAGCTCTTCCACGCTATTGGGTGAAGAGCTGGCGATTGCCTGCAAGGTACTGTCACTGATCACCTTGAATAAGGGTCTGTTTCGCTGGCGAGCCACATCATCACGGTATTTGCACAGCTCTTGCAGGATGGCTGCTTGCTGAGGTGAAAGTTTATGCACTCCATTCACCTTCCAGTAGGTTGTTTTACCGTTTTCTGGGTTGGCTTCCACGGTGCAGAGACGAATGAAATCTTCTCGAGCCAGTTTTTCCAACCCTTTTTCTTCCAGCTCTGGTTGAAGCTTATCGCGTAGAGGTAAAAGGTAATGTGTATCCTGGCGGGCGTAGTCAAGAAGGAAATCAGGCAAGGGTCTCTGCCCCCAATTGGCACGCTGATGGCGTTTGTCTACCTGAATACCAAATTCTGCTGCCAGGATAGATCCTAACCCCACTTCCGTGCGGCCCAGGATACGGGCTGCCAGCATGGTATCGAACAGATTGTTGAAGCTGAACCCAAAGTCACGCTTCAGGCAGATCAGATCATATTCAGCAGCATGAAAGACTTTTTGGATGCGTGCATCCGTAAATATCGGACCAAGCGGGGAGAGGTCGTCCAGTGCTAGCGGATCAACGAGGAAATCTAGATCTGGGATGGAAAATTGGATCAGGCACACCTGTTCACGATAGGCGTACAAGCTGTTAGATTCGGTGTCCACTGCGATGGCAGGCTGAGTAGCCAGGATATTTGCCAATTTTTTCAACCCATCTGGTTTCGTGATAGGTTTTTGTGTGTCAGGATCGGGCATGGGGGTATTATAGCCCAATTATTCATTTAGCCACGATTTAAGACTTCCGTCTGGAGCGGGAGTCATTGCAAGTGTGGCAGTTGTTACAAGCTGATTTTTGTCTTTTCCATGACCAAAGCGGCTTCACCGTCCTGGTAATATTTTGTCCACTCCCCCACTTTACTATAGCCTAACTTCTCATACAAGCGAATTGCCACATCATTGGTGGGCCGTACGCACAACCTGATCCGGTTCACCGGCACCTGTGCTTCGCATGCCTCGATGAGCATCGCACCGATCCCGCGACCACGGTACTCAGGAAGCACGCCCACAGTGGCTATCCAGGCGACACCTTCCGTTCGGCGCACATCCCCAGCAATAAAACCCACCATCTGCCTGTCATGAACTGCCTTTAAACGGACCACTCCCCGGAAGGACAATACACTGATCAGATCCAGTAATGGCCAGGCATCTTTGGGAAAGCAGATTTGTTCCAGGTGGCGTAAAGGACCCAGGTCATGTAATGTCGCTGCTTCGATGGTTACGTTAGTAGCTGAATGGATATCTGAGGTGGTATTCATGAGTAGGAAAGTGAATTATCGCTAAAATACACGCAATACGGAGCACCAGCGAAATGTACTCCGTATTGCGTTATTCATCGGCTATGTACTATTTCTGCTCTTCCTTCGCTTCACCTTTCATAAAACTCGATAGCAGGCTGGTGAATTCCATCGGGAAGATATACTTCGTGGAGGCACCTAACCCGATTGACTTCAGGGTTTCAAAGTACTGTAAGGTCATGGTCTTCTGATCCACGGTCTTGGCGCTGGCGTAAATCTTCTCCAAAGCCATCGAGAAACCTTCAGCGCGTAGGAGCTGCGCCTGCCGCTCACCTTCTGCACGCAGGATGTTACCCTGTTTCTCGCCCTCTGCACGCAGGATGGCACTCTGCTTCTCACCGTCAGCTACGTTAATGGCGGCTTCACGGGTACCAGTGGATTCGGTCACCACGGCACGGCGGATACGCTCAGCAGACATCTGGCGGTTCATGGCATCCTGTACGTCGCGCGGTGGGATGATCTCACGGATTTCAACGTTGGTTACCTTGACACCCCAGCGTTCGGTCACCTCATCCAGACGGGTGCGGAGCATGTTGTTGATATGCTCACGCTCGGAAAGCACTTCGTCAAGCATGATCCCACCGATGACAGCACGCAAGGTAGTGGTTGCCATACCCAGGGCGGCTGCCTCAAAACTCCCAACCTGCAACACGCTATCCATCGGATTCAGCACCTTGTAGTACCACAAGAAGTCGATACTGATTGGGGCGTTATCTTTGGTGATGGAAGTTTGATGGGGCACTTCACGCACCTGTTCCCGCAAGTCTACAGAGACGCCCCGATCGACGATAGGGATCAGGAGAACGATGCCTGGGCCACGTGCGCCTACACAACGGCCCAGCCGAAAGACGACCAGGCGGACATATTCCGGCACCACCCGGATGGCGCTGGCCAGGAGGATGATCGCCAGGATGATCAAACCTCCAACCAGGCACAAGACAATGGTTAACTCAGTACTTCCCATAATTAGCCTCCTTGGAAAATGGGTTGAACGATATGAATATCAATCATAAGGTGTTCTCTTCTGGTGATGGCACCAGCTCGACCTCCAGAATAAAACCATCCCGTTTCACCACCTTCACTTTACTACCCGAATAGATTTTTGACTTGCTGCGTGCACTCCACAGCTCTGAGCCAATCTGGACAGAGCCTTCATCCAGGATATCGGTTTTGGCTTCGCCTATATCGCCAATGATTTTCGCTAGGTCGTGTTTTGGCTTCAACTTCTCTGATTCTAGGACCTTGGTGCCTGCGATCCAGATAAACCCACACGCAAGAACAGATCCAATGATGGCCAGTGCAGGGTTCACCCCAGGTAGCCACCACTCCTCGCCCTGAAACAGGTACGCTGAGCCAAGCGCAAAGGCAATCAGGGCGACAACCAGGAAAGCGATATTACGCGATTTCCGTACAGCCAGGATGAATGGGACCACACCTAAGATCAACAATCCCAGGGCCCAAAAATTGATGGGGAGCTGAGTCATCTCCCAGCCTGCCAGCAATAGGACAAACAAGGCGCTGACTTCCAGGATTCCCGTACCTGGGGCAAACAATGCCATGACTGTCAGGACCACACCAACGACCAGAATGATATATGCTACATTAGGATTGATCAATATCTCCATACGTATGCCCTCCAGAGGCGATTTGATTATACATCAGATTGATTTTTCGTCTCTTGACACTAATTATGCAACCAAATTCCCACAGGTGGCTGAGGGAATCTTAGGATTTGGTATGATTAAGCCATGCAGCCATTCTCGATGATCATCGGCTTAGGCGCGTTAGCTGGTTTGCTGCTCGTAACCTGGCGTGCGCCGCAAAAAGAGCGCTTGCGATATGTAGACGCAGGAATATTAACATTATTGGGTTCATTGATTGGCAGTCGCCTGATGACAGTTGCGGTAAATTGGTCTTACTATGCATCCAACCTGGGTGAGATATTCAAAGTATGGATGGGTGGTCTATCTGGAATAGGGGCCTTGACTGGAGGAATTCTGGCAGTTTTGATCCTGTCGTTATGGTGGAAAACCCCCTTGGGAGTACTGGCGGATGCCTTACTTCCCCTGGCTGGAACGGTCACCATTGCAGCCTGGCTGGGCTGCTGGCTGGATAGCTGCAGCTACGGGTATCCATCAACAGCCTGGTGGGCAATCCCAGCCAGGGACGAGTGGGGGGTAAGTGCCAATCGCTTCCCTGTCCAATTCATCGGAGCGATCCTGACCCTGATCATGATCTGGAGTATTGACAAAGCTGGGTTGCACCTTCAGGCTCAAGGTTTAAGCGCGGCGTTAGGTTTGTTCGGATTATCTGCAGTAATACTCGGGCTCTCCTACTTCAGGATCGATCCGACACCAGTCTGGCATGGATTGAGGCTGGAAGCCTGGGGGGCACTTGCGCTGATGATATTCTCATCTGTAACAGTGGTGGTATTATTGTTGCGCTGGATGTTAAGTAAAAAGTAGATATTCCCAGGCTGATGCATTCCAACCTGGGGAGGTGAACATGAAGTTAAAGATCGCCTTAGCCCAAATCAATACCCACCTGGGTGATGTGAACGCCAACCTGGACAAGCACCTTGAGCTGATCAAACAGGCACAAGAATCCGGTGCGCAGTTGGTTGTGTTCCCTGAGTTATCGCTTACCGGTTATTGTTTGCAAGACATGGTACCCAATGTAGTCCATAAGGCATCCAGCGATGATCCAATATTCGGACCACTGCTTACAGCCAGCCAGAATTCAGACATCGTGGTAGGTTTTGTTGATGAAGACCAGCGGCATCGCTTCTTCATTTCATCAGCTTATCTGTCGGGCGGGCAGGTGTTACACGTCCATCACAAGGTGTATTTACCCACCTACGGGCTCTTTGATGAGGGGCGTTTCTTCGACTGGGGTGATTCAATCCGGGCATTTGACACGCCTTTTGGACGGGTAGGAATCCTGATTTGCGAGGATTTCTGGCATGCTTCCCCACCCTACCTGCTGTGGCTGGATGGAGCCGACATCTTCCTGCTTACGTCTGCTTCTCCAGGACGCGGATTAGGTCCCGAGCCTGTAATCGGATCTGCTCGCTGGGTAGAGGACGTAAACAGGGCCTACTCCAGCTTATTCACAACCTTTATAGTGCACGCCAACCGGGTCGGCTTCGAGGATGGTTTGAACTTCTGGGGCGGATCGACCATTTACGACCCGAATGGTGAGCTGGTCGCCAAAGCTCCATACTTTGAGGAAACCCTGCTTTTCTCTGAAATAGACCTGAACCAGATGCATCGCACACGCGCTCGCCTGCCGTTGCTGCGTGACGAGCGTACCGCCCTCACAATGCACGAGCTTCGCAGGATCTTGGGTACAACTGATCCGACCAATACCAGATAGTGAGCAGATGATGGTAGTATGGATGATTACCTCAAACAAGACTATTGAATGGGTGAGCCTATGAAACACAAACAAGTCGACCTGACCATCAACACCGATACCGCCAGGCAGATCCTGACCGGTTTCATCCACTCGGAACTCACCCGGGCAGGTTTTTCAAAGGCAGTGGTCAACATCTCAGGCGGGTTGGATTCCTCATTATCATGCTACCTGGCCTGCGAAGCATTGGGAGCCGAGAACATCCTGGCGCTGCGCCTGCCATATAAAACCTCGGCAGCCGATGCCAATGACCACGCTCAGCTGGTGATTGATGGACTGGGTATCCAATCCCTGACCATCCCCATCACTGAGATGGCTGATGGACTGATCAGCCAGTTCCCAGACATGAACCGGGTGCGCCAGGGGAATATCATGGCGCGCATGCGCATGACCGTCCTGTACGACCAGTCAGAAGCTTTCCATGGCCTGGCGGTAGGCACCGGCAATAAGACCGAGATTTTGCTCGGATATACTACCCTATATGGTGATTCAGCCTGTGCGGTCAACCCACTGGGTGACCTGTATAAGACACAGGTGCGCCAGCTGGCCAGGGCAGTGGGAGTCCCGCAAGTGATCATTGACAAGCCGCCCACCGCAGACCTATGGCTTGGGCAGACTGACGAAGGCGAGCTGGGCTTCACCTATGCCGAAGTGGATCAGCTGCTTTTCCTGCTCGTGGACCAGCGCTACAGCCCGGAGGATTGCATTGAAGCTGGTTTCAGTGAAAGCTTCGTGCGGACGGTGATCGAAAGGATCAGGCGCAACCAATTCAAACGCCTGATGCCCCCGGTTGCCAAGCTAAGCAACCGCACAGTCGGTTATGACTTCTTATATCTCCGCGATTGGGGGACTTGACGACCACCATTGTTGCCCACGTCTCCATCATCAAACCAGTCGCCTCCTGACAAAGCTCACACGAGGGGTAAGCACCGATTCCGCATCCACATCCCGCCATCTCTCCATCACCGGCGCTACTTCCTGCTGTGGCTAGGTTTATTGATATCCATAACCGGCTCACAAATGCAGGTATGGGCGGTTTTGTGGCAAATCCGTACGCTGACTGACCAACCGATTGCCCTGGGAGGCGTTGGGCTGGCGCGTATCATCCCGGTGATCGTCTTCTCCTTGATCGGCGGAGCTTTCGCAGATGTGCATAACCGGCGCCATATCCTGTTTATCACCCAATCGGGGATGGCTATCGTAGCACTGATCCTGGGTTGGCTGAGCCTGACAGGGAATATCGATCTCTGGCATATCTATTTGCTGATGGCCTTGCAGGCAGTTGCCATGGCATTCAACGGCCCCGCACTTCAATCGCTGGTGCCCAACCTGGTGCCAGGGAAGGACTTGCCGAATGCCTTCAGCATGAACTCGATCGCCAACCAGGTTGGATCGATCGTTGGTCCAGCACTCAGCGGCATCGTCATCGCAGCCGGAGAACTATCCTACGTCTATATAATCAATGCAATTTCCTTTATGGCGGTGATCGTGGCGTTATTCCTGATGGGACCTGTCGAGCAACAGAAGACGGCTGGCGCAAAGAATGGAAAGGTCAGTGTGACAGCCATTGCAGAGGGTGTACGCTTCATCTTGAACCAGCCACTGATTCTGTCAACCATGATCTTGGACTTCTTCGCCACATTCTTCGCTTCGGCTAACACGCTTATGCCGATCATCGCCCGTGACGTCCTGCATGTTGGGGCAGTGGCGTATGGATGGCTTTCTTCCGCACAGGCGATCGGGGCAATGGTCGCCGCGCTGGTTATCTCGCAGATGCACCAGATCCGCCGCCAGGGGATGATTTTCCTGTCAGCTGTGATTGTTTTCGGGGCAGCTACAATCTTTTTCGGATTCAGCCGTAGCTTCATCCTGGCAATGCTGGCCTTGATCGTTATCGGTGGGGCCGACACGGTCAGCACGATCATCCGCAATACCATCCGCCAGCTTTCCACACCCGATTACATCCGCGGCCGCATGACCAGCGTTAACCAGATCTTCTTTCAGGGTGGTCCGCAGCTGGGTGAGGTTGAAGCAGGCCTGGTAGCACAAATCACTTCTGCCCCGATTGCTATTATCACTGGCGGCATTGGATGCATCGTAGCCACCATCTGGATTGCACGACGCTGGCCACAAATTCGCACGTATAATGGCGATGAGCCGATAGCTGCTGGGAAATCCGCACCCTGAACACCTCTGCTATAATCACAACACCATGGTAGTCTCTGACCCAAGCGAAGTCTATATCTGCGTGGACGTGGAAACCTCCGGGCTGATCCCAGTCGACTATTCACTGCTTTCCATCGGTGCCTGCACGATCATCGAGCCGCGATCCACATTCTATATCGAGCTAAAACCCATCAACGAAAACTCTACTGCTGAAGCAGCCAATGTGCACAAACTCTCATTTGAACGCCTGATGCACACTGGTGTTTCTCCCGTGACAGCCATGCAGAATTTCGCAGGATGGTTGGAGCAGCAAACCCCGCCAGGTAAACATGCTATCTTCGTGGCGTTCAATGCGCCCTTTGATTGGATGTTTGTTAACTACTATTTCATCCACTATATAGGCCATAATCCCTTTGGCCATGCAGCCCTGGACATCAAAGCGTATTACATGGGCCGGGCAGGAGTATCCTGGTCACAAACCTCCTGGCGGTTCATCAGCCCAAACCTGACAGAAAAGGAAAGCCTAACCCACCATGCCCTCCAGGATGCGATTGACCAGGCAGACTTATTCCTGAAGATTCTCAAGGAGACATAAACCAGTGACTGAAGCACAAGCACCCACCCCCGGCGCCGATCTTAGGCGCATCATCGATTCAGCCCACCGACTCGGTATCGAGCTGGATGAAACCGAAGCCCTCCAGTGGCTGACGGCGATTGTATCCTTTAAATCCACCATGGACATCTCTGTGGACGCCGATACCGGAGTATTCGGCAACAAGATTGTCATGCTGGATTTCAGCACCCAGGACCTGGCACATTTCCGTGAGGTGGGCCACCTGGTGGAATTCTACGACGAGCCTGGTGTGGTTGAAACCGCTCTGGCACTCTCTGGGTCATCAGCCCAATCCAAGATCCAAACCTACCCTGGGGACTGCGACTATTTTGAACGGATCAACATCATTGCCACGACAAGAGAGCAAGCCTGTCAGATCCTTTCGCGCCTGATGCGTGATAAGGCCTTGAGCTCAATGAAAGGGCCCACCTACCAACTCCTGGAAGTCAAGTTCGGCAGTTACCCATTTGACTTACTGAAGGGTGACCGGCAGGTGCGGGCTGGCACCCCTATATCCTGGTTGCCGGATGAGATCCAAGCAGGACAGATCGATGGCAGGCTGGCAGACGGAGCAACCGCGGCTGTTCGTTGGGAGGATGTAGCAGTCAACCCCGGCTGGTGCAAGCTAGACTGGGTGATTGCTGACCCAGTACGCGGTCAGCTTTCCAATGCCAGTAACATGCTGGATGTGACCTGGGAAGCCCCGGATGGCTCAATCACGCCCCTGGATGGATACCTCGACCCATATTTTCAGGAGGTTTACCTGGATGCACAATCCATCCCGATCTTCTCAAAGCTATCCAGGCACGTCTCGGCAGATGCGCTGGATGAGTACGTGAGGCAGCTTGAACACGAAGTGAACAAGTACCTGACCAAAGATATCAACTACGGCAAGGTGGCCAAGCGCCTTTATAACATCTTCCGGCTCACTGGCCGCTATGAAGACGCGGCCTTCCTGCGCGACTTGTTTGATGAACCAACCACCCTGCTGTACCAGGTATGGTCGCTGATCCGCACCATCGACGATGCATTCAAACCTGAAACATCGATCACGCTTGACCAACTGCTTTCACAGGCTGACCAGTTGATCTTGGGTGTCATCCGCGTGCTGGAAGGCGACCAGGAATCAGAGATCGTACGCCTGCTGCTCAGGCTGAGAGACGCTTTGAGCCGTCAGGAACCCGGGCAAGCGCTCAGCGGAGCTGCTGAAGCTGCTCGGGCGGAGGTAATCAACCTGGTCAACAACTTCTTCTATGAAAAGCTGACTGCGGTCCCGTCTATCAAAGAGTACATGGATGGCATAAGGATGGCTGGCTAATCTTCTGGGGAGGAACCATATCTTATGACAGGGTTGACTGATCAGGCAGGCGGCATGAAGGTGACAGGTGGCGAGGCGATCGAAAAGGCGCACCAGGCCTGGCAGGAGAGCATGCTGAAACAGCTGGATGTGCTGCGCAGCGAGATCCTGGCGACCCAGCCAGGCAGGCTGGCAGCAAATTGCGCAGGCACTCTCAAGGACCAGCAGATTCTACTCAGATACTGGGGGCAGGAGGTGAGCATCTCCCTTCCTGACCTTCGGGCTCACAAGCTGGCAGATGGCACTGAATGCTCGGTGTATGATTCCGGAGTGCTGTTGTACTACCTCCGGGAAGCCGATGGCACACCCATGGCAGACCATTGGATCGGCTACCGCGAGCTGCCTGGTGGCAGTTTTTACAGCCAGGCTTTCCAAGGCTACAGCGGTGACCGGCTGGCACGTGTCTTCGGTGAGAATGCGGACGGCTATACACAAGCAGCACGTGCCATCGGAGGGACAGCACTCACCGGTTTACCCGGGCTGGCGTTTAGCTTTTTACCCTTGCCGCGTGTCCGCCTGGCAGCGATCCTGTACCCAGGGGATGAAGAATTTGCGGCACGTGGCTCGGTTCTGTTCGACGCGGCCGCCAGCCATTATATGACCACCGACGGTTTGGCGCTGTTGGGAGCAGGGTTGGTGGGCAGATTGGTTCGGGTGGGAGAAGCATGAAGATTTACGGGGGTAAGTAGAGTGTTGGGTTTTGGGCTAAAATGCAGCCCTCAACCGGTAAAGAACATGCCAGGTCACCCTAACCTATAACTTCGCTTATGTAACAAAAGATCAGATCCCGGCATAGCCCACCGGGCTGGTGTTTCGGGGTTGGAAAGACACCAAACCCTCTCAATGACAAATAATTTTGTCTACATCTGCCATCACATTGACAACTGATTTCGGGCAAGATAGCCCTTGTGAAGTCCTAAAAAATCCTTTGTGTCCTTTCTGTCCTTTGTGTTTTTCTTTAAAAGCCTTCCAACTTTGACATATCCGCCACGCTGCTTCCAAGGGCGACGATGCGTTGCAGCAATGCCAGGCGATTCTGGCGCAGGAGGGCGTCCTCAGTCATCACCAGCACTTCATCGAAGAAGCGATTGACCTCTGGGATCATCGGCAGGAAAGCCGTCAGGAAACTATTGACAGTGTGGATGCGCGACAGGTGGACAGCTTTTTCAGCCTGCTGCAGGGCAGCATACAGGCTTTCTTCAGCCTTTTCGGCAAATGCCTGCGGGTCCAGATTGAAGGTCTCGCCAATATCGCGGGTGATGCGCACGCAACGGGCATAGGCTGGGAGGATGTCATGCCAATCGGGGCGGATGACCCAGCTGGATAGCTGGGTGACCGACAGATAGGTACGGGCCGGGTTATACCCCTGGGCAGACACTACTGCTTCAACGACATCGTAGTGGTAGCCACTCTCGAGTAGCAAGTTGCGCAGGCGTTCGATGATAAACACCTGGCAGGCAACCAACGTGTCCGGCTCAATGGCAATCGGCAATTGCCCAGCGGCGAACCCCAGACCCATGCACAGGTCGAGACTGGCATTCTGAGCGATGAGGGCCTGCACTAAACCCAAAGCAGCCCGACGCTGGGCGAATGGATCACGGGCACCGGTGGGGGCCATCCCGGCGGCAAACAACCCCACCAGCGTATCCAGGCGGTCAGCAGTACCAACGACCAGCCCTGGGCAGGTTTTGGGTGGCTGATCTCCGGCGAAGCGTGGCAGGTAGTGCTCATAGATGGCTTCAGCAACCGCTTCACTTTCGCCGGAAGAGAGGGCGTAATAACGTCCCAGGATACCTTGCAAGGAAGTCATCTCGATGACCATCTTGGTCGCCAGGTCAGCTTTGCACAGCTCTGCCGCCCGGTGAGCAATCTCCGCCTCTGCAGGGTTAAGACTGAGCATAGGTGCCAGTTGATCTGCCAGGGCGGTGATGCGGTGGGTTTTATCGAGCATTGAACCTAGCTTGGCCTGGAAGGTGAGCGTACCCAACCTGGGCAGGAAATCAGCCAGCTTGTGTTTCCGGTCATCGCGCACGAAGAAATCTGCATCGGCGAAGCGAGCGCGAATGACATGCTGGTTTCCTTCGATGATCAGCTCAGTGCCAGGGATGGGATGTATGCCTCGTGAAGGATGATTGGCCACGGTGATAAAGTAAGGTAGCAGCTCACTTTCATCGGCAGGAAGCAGGAGCTCTGAAGGAATAGATGTACGCCCGGAGGTGGGCGGCTGGATTGAAAACACCGGAAAATAGCGTTGATGTTTCTTCATCACCGAGATGAGCACTTCGCGTGGCAGGTTCAAGGCAGCCGCATCGAACGAGCCAAGCACGGCAGTGGGGGCTTCAACCAGGTTGGCAATCTCCCCCAGCAACGCCTGATCGGGTATGCTGCGCCCATGGATTTCACTGACCAACCCATCTAGCTGTGTTTGGATCAGAACGGTTCGATCAGCCTTTTCAAGGATGATGCCTTGCTCTTTAAGCCGCCTGAAATAATCGATGGCGTTCTCCACGGGGAATTCAGCCGGTGATATCGTGCGCAAGCCGCGCGTGCGGTTTGATGATCTCAATCCAGCGAACTCAAAGGGGATTACCAGCTCACCAAGCAAAGCCAGCAGCCAGCGGATGGGGCGCGAGAAATATACATTGGTCCGGTTCCAGCGCATCGATTTATCAAAGCGCAGGGAGGCGATCAACCCCGGCAAAGCTTCACCCAGTACTTCAGCTGCCGGTCGGCCTGCCTGACGGACCGTGGCAGCTACATAACGCCCACCGTCCAGGTCTACGACCTGCAGGTCGTGCAGGCTGACACCTTTGCTGCGGGCGAAGCCTTCGGCTGCCTTGGTAGGGGCTCCGAACGAGTCGAAGGCCCGGTCGGCCGGTGGGCCTTTGACGAGTTGTTCCAGATCGGGCTGGCGGGGGGAGACAGCCATTACATGCATCACCAGGCGGCGCGGTGTTCCCGAGACATGTACATCCCCATGAGCAAGGCGCAGCTCATCCAGCAGGAGGGGAAGGCGCTTGTTCAGCTGTTCGATAGCCGAATCCAGGTCACCAGCGGGGAGCTCCTCGGTGCCGATCTCAAACAACAGGTCGGCGGGGGCCGAAAGGGAGGTCGTCGCTGATAAGGAAATTCTTTCAGCCTGAGCTTGCTCTGCAATCTGGTCTTCATCCAGGAAAGGATATTCCAGGTGCTGCCGCTGGGCAAGGTAGGCTTCAGCCACGCGCCTTGAAAGGTCGCGCATCCGTCCAAAGTAAGCCTGGCGCTCTGTGATTCCGATAGCACCACGCGAATCGAGCACGTTAAAGGTGTGCGAGCATTTCAAGACGTAATCATGCGCAGGCAGGACCAGGTTCATATCCAGGCAGGCTCTGGCCTCCTGCTCGTAAAGGTCATACATAGCTTTCAAGCGGCCAACATCGGCCACCTCGAAATAGTACGTGCTCTGTTCCTGCTCAGCTTGCAGGTTTACGTCTCCGCTGGTGAACCGGTCATTCCAGCGGATGTGGGTAAAGCCATCCACACGCTGCAGAGCGATGGCGATGCGGTCAAGCCCATAAGTGATCTCGACAGAAACTGGGTCACACAGCGCTCCTCCGGCCTGCTGGAAATAGGTGAACTGGGTGATCTCCTGACCATCCAGCCAGACTTCCCAGCCCAATCCCCAGGCACCCAGGGCAGGGCTTTCCCAGTTATCTTCCACGAAACGCAGATCATGTAGAAGTGGGTCGATACCGAGGGCAGCCAGGGAGGCAATATACAGCTCCTGGGCGTTGCCCGGGTCGGGCTTGAGGATCACCTGGAACTGGTAGTGCATCTGCATGCGGTTGGGGTTCTCACCATAGCGACCATCATCCGGGCGGATGGATGGCTCCACATAAGCCACATTCCAGGGTTCAGGCCCAAGCACACGCAGGGCCGTAGCTGGGTTGAGCGTGCCAGCGCCTACCTGCTGGTAGTAGGGCTGCCAGATGAGGCAACCTCGCTCTGCCCAGAAATGCTGCAGGGTGAGGATGATGGATTGGAAATCGAGTGTTTCAGTCATGGCTACTCTTTAATGGTCATGGTTTGGATAAATCAGGGAGATTATAACCGTAAAAAGTGTTGGCGGTTCTGGATTTGTAATAAATTAGGAGTTGGGATGACCGGTAGAAAAGGTCTGGGCTTTGTTGAAATCACACAACCCAACCAACAAAAAAATCACACTGGAAACATAATTATATGTGTGAGATAATTGGACAATTCTTGTGTTATTTGTGGAATAATTTTCGATGATGTCCAGAGCAGGAGCAGGTTTGGAGCAGTGCGCAGATGATTTGGCGATGAAAGTCTTAGTAAGCGGTGCAACGGGAAATATTGGCAGCAAGCTGATCCCACGCCTGGTGGCGGCAGGCCATGCGGTGAGTTGCATGGCCAGGCAGCCAATATGCCTGGAAAGGTACCAGTGGCAGGGTGTTGAGATTCACCAGGCTGATGTGCTTGACCTGCCCAGCCTGTCGAAGGTCATGCAGGGTATTGAAGTGGCCTATTACCTGATCCACTCGATGGCAGACGGGGTGAAGGGGTATATCGAGCAGGATATAAAGGCAGCCGAAAATTTCAGCAGGAGTGCCCGCCAGGCAGGCGTACAACGCATCATCTACCTGGGAGGTCTGGGGGTATGCGAACACGACCTGACATCCCATCTGGCATCCAGGCAGCGCGTGGGTGAGATTTTACGGGCTTCGGGCGTGCCAGTTACCGAATTCCGTTCGGCAGTGATCATTGGGACAGGCAGTGCCTCCTTTGAAATAATTCGCTACCTGATGGAGCGGATCCCATTGATCCTCGCACCCCCCAGCATACAGACCTACTGCCAGCCAATCGGTGTGGAAAATGTACTGGAATACCTGACAGCCTGCCTCTTAGCACCTCACTCGATCAATAAGTTATACGAAATCGGCGGACCAGATATCCTCAGTTATCAAGAGATGCTCAGGGAATATGCCGTAATCCGTAAGTTGAAACGAAAAATGGTGCGTATACCTGGGCTTTCACCAAAACATGCTGCGCGGATCATGCATTTATTTACACCCATCCCTATCGCATATGCCGAACCGCTGCTAGATGGGCTTGGCAGCGAGGTGATCGTGCGCGACCCGAGCGCACAAGAGGATTTCAAGATAAACCTTACCAGGTATGCTTTCAGCCTGAGGCAGGCGCTGCAACGCACCGGTTCTGGAGAGGTGGAACATTACTGGCGTGGAAATCATCCGGGGCTTGAGCCCGGCGTAACCCACCTGGATATTGAAGGTATGTTCATCGAGCAGCGACGAACCACCAGCTCAGCCAGACCGGAAATGCTGTTTACAGCTTTCGCAGGAATTGGCGGCCGGCATGGATGGTATTATGCCAACTGGCTGTGGAAGCTGCGCGGCTGGGTGGATAAGCTGGCAGGCGGCATGAGCCGGCCAGCTAGCCGGACTAACCCGGACGAGTTGCATCCTGGTGATATACTGGAAGGGTGGAGTGTGGAGAAGGTCGAACCTGGCTACTTGATCAGGCTGAAGTTCGAGATGAAAGCACCAGGCCCAGCCTGGATGCAGTTTGAAGCTCAAGCATATAAGGACGGAGGATCCCTGCTCATCCTTACGTCTTTTTTTGAGCCTCATGGCATCGGCGGGTTGATCTACTGGTACTGCCTCTACCCTTTCCACCAATGGATCAACAAAGGTCTATCAAAAGCGATCGTCAGGCAAGCAGAAGATATAAGCCATACCAGCGACGCATCCAGTAGTAACCTTGGAAAGACCAACAACAACATCGAGGCAAATTTCATTGAGAACAATGGTCGAAATCCGTACTGATGATAAGGTATGATCACTCAACAGAAATATCAGGGTGAAGGTGATAAACAAAGGATGATCGAACTGGCGGTTGCTACCCAGGCCGAAAATATCCATTTCATTGACCTGCCTTACCGGCTGAGCTCATGGGCGCTGGATGAAACGGAGAACATCGGGCTGTGGGTGGATGGGCGTGGGCAGCTGGCGGCTTGGGCTGTGATGCAATCTCCATTCTGGACAGTGGACTGTGTGATCCGGCCAGACAGCTTCAGAAGCGGCTACAGGCAGATCCTTGAGTGGGTAAATAAACGCTCTACAAACCTATTGAACACGGATTATGGCCATCCATGCTGGTTCATGAACGCCTTCCCACAGCAAGGCGAGCGCAGGCAGGCACTTGAGCAAGCCGGGTATGTATGCCAAGCTTACCTTCCCAAAGATGCCTGGTCATCGGTGTGGATGGAACTCGAACGGATAAAGCAGATTCCAACCTATCATCTTGCTGAAGGTTTCACTTTCCGACCCCTGGGGGGACCTGGAGAAGTGGATGCCTACGTTGAGCTGCACCAGGCCGTATTCGAGACCAAAAATATGACCAGTGACTGGCGCGGGCGCACACTGCAGCAACCAGTTCATAAGCCCGAGCTGGACATGGTGGCCGTCGCACCTGACGGAAAGCTGGTGGCTTTCTGCATCGGCTGGCTTGGGACAGATAGGCAAGGAAACCTGGTGGGGCAGATTGAACCACTGGGATGCCATGCCGACTATAGAAAGTTCGGGCTCGGGCGGCAGGTGCTGTGCGAGACGCTCAAGCGCTTGCGGCAATACGGCGCAGGGAATATCTATGTTGAGACGGATGACTTCCGCTCGGCAGCCTTTCATCTCTACCAGGGCATCGGATTTGAAGTTGTAAATCAGGTGTTGGTGTACCGCAAAGATGTCGGTGAGCCCGTAACAGTAGATGATATGGTCAATCAATAATCATGGAGGAACATGTTGATCAATTGGGATGGATGGAATTATCTGCTGGGTGAGTGGGAAGGTGGGCATGCAGTCCACCCGGAGCAGGGGCAGGGAACATTCAGCTTCAGTTTTGAGCTGGACCAAAACATCCTGGTGAGGCGCAGTCGCACGGTTTTCCCCGCCACAGCTGAGCGTGAGGGCTTCAGCCATGATGATTTGCTGATCGTGTACACCGAATTTACCGGGGCGAAACGGGCGATCTATTTTGATAATGAAGAGCATGTCATCCACTACGAAGTAGGAATCTCGCCTGATAAGAAGAATATTGTGCTTGAGAGCGATGCGGTTCCCTACGCACCCCAGTTCAGGTTCACTTACAGCAATACGGGTGAGGATACGCTGGAAGCCAAATTTGAGATGGCACCACCCGGGAAGGCGGGTGAATACTTTACCTACCTTCAAGGGACAGCCAAACGTATAAAATGACCGTGTTTATCTCCTTGCTGCAGGGTATCAATGTGGGGGGGCAAAAAAGACTGGGGATGGAAGCGCTGCGCAAGATTTACCAGGATCTTGGGTTTTCTCTCATCCGTACGTATGTGCAAAGCGGGAATGTCGCATTTTCTACCGATGAGGAAAACTGCGCACTACTCAAGGATAAGATCGAAGTAGCTATTACCAGAGCGTGTGGATTTTCCACCCGGGTGTTCATCCGGACAGCGGGTGACCTACAGCGTATATTGAACAGTAATCCTTTCCTGACCAAACGCATGGAAGAGGCAAGTAAGCTACATATATCGTTCCTATACCAACCGGTTGAAAGTTCTGCGTGGAGCAGGCTGTCAGTACCCCAGGGCAGCCAGGACGAATACGCACCCGGCAAGATGGAGGTGTTCCTGTTTTGCCCGAATGGCTACGGTAAGACAAAATTATCAAACAGCTTTTTCGAGCGAAAATTGGGTGTGCCGGTGACCACTCGGAACTGGAATACACTAGAGGCGCTTTACAGGATGGCGCAAGATGTTCCCTGAACGCTATATCGAACAATATCTGCTGCAAATTCCTCCTGAATTACGCGATATTGTGCTGGAGATCAGGAATATTGTTGCTAGCGTGGCACCCGGTGCCACCGAAAAACAGCACAGCCGCGGCTTCAGTTATTATCACAAAGAACGGGGAGGCCCGGTGAGTGCGGGGATTTGCCAGATTGGCATCTTCGGCGATCACATCCGCCTGGCTTTCATCCACGGGGCGTTCCTGGATGACCCGGAGGGCATGCTGAGAGGTAAAGAAAAGGCCAAGAGATATATGCCAATCTATAGCTATGAGGAGGCTCCCTGGGAGTATATTCGAAGCTTGATTGAGGCCCATTCGCGTTTTGACCCCTACACTTATTTCAAGAAAAATAATGAAACTGCATAAAGGAAAATCAATTTTTTTATTGTTTTCTCTGGCGATAATTGTTTCGGCCTGTGCAGCACGGACAGGCACCCCAGGCGCCACCCTCAACCCGGTGTCTGACCCCACCCAGACGCCCGCCCTGCTGGCGACACCCTATGCACAGCAGCCTGCAGCCGGGATCTGTGCGAGCCCCGATGGCCAAGCCGTGGTCATCACTCTCAACCCGGATATCCCTGACCCGCGCTGCAGCAAAGCACGGCCTGACCAAAAGCTCATGGTGATCAACCGCACTCAGGCTAGCCTGCTCGTTTCGATTGGCAAGTTCGAAGATTTACTGCCACCCGGTGGGCAATTCACGGTGGATGAGCCTTTTGGAGAGTACCTTGCAGCCGGGGTACATCAGCTGAGTGTTTCGCCCTGTTGCAGCGCTGAGATCTGGCTGGAGGAGAAATAGATGAAATTAACCCCCAAGATCATCCTGGAAGGCACACGGCTAACCCACAAGACTGACATCGCCTTCGCCTTGAATGAACACCCGCGCATTGTTGGACCGCGCAAATATCGCTACCATTCTCCGCTGGTGTCAGCGGAATGGTGCGGCTTCACTAACTTTCCCTGGGGGCGCGGCCTGATCAATTTCGACCCACAGGAAGAAGCCCTGGCAATGGATACCTACCACACGTGGGTGAAGCTCTTCCAACAATTACGATATTACTCATGGATCGTCGACCGCTTTCACATCTCAACCCAGACATACCAATTTATCCAGCGGGCGAAAAGCTATGATTTTGTCTGGCTGGAGCAGACCCTGAAAGAGCTGGATTTCAGGCTAATCTTCTGTACACGCTCAGCTGGTTCATTCGCCCAGGCGCGGGAGCAGAGGATCAAAGTGTCGGGGAAGCCATCGCAATATGATGACCTGCAGATTTTCGTCAAGGAGCAGGAGGTGATGCAAGGGTTTATTAATGCCTCCAGGCTGCAAACGCTGAAGGTGGATATCTCAGATGATGATGTGACCAGGGTAGTCGAAAATATTGCGGACTGGATGGAACAAACCGGTGGATTATACTCAAACTAAACCAGGGCTGGAAATTGATGTACATATTCCTGATGCCCCTGCTGATTGGTTTCATATTTAACTCCCTCAGCGCATTTACCTGCTATCTCAGCCAACGCCTGGGGGAGCGGAATGGGCGGGTTGCTTGCATCATCCTTCGGGATGTACTGGGAATACCGATGTGGGCAATCGGCTATGCCATGGCGGAAAATGCAGCCTCAAGTCTGATATATACCCCCCTGTGGTTCATTTCCGTATTGGCTGGCTTATTGATGCTTGCGGGCGCAGCTAGCATTATCATCGGGCTGGCGTCAATCGCCGGGCGTGCCTTTGCGCCCTCCACCAAGGACACACTGGTGAGCAGTGGGATCTACGCCTATATTCGACATCCGCTGTACAGCGGGTTAATGCTCGAGCTTGCTGGCCTATTTTTATATATTCCAAAAACGACCGTCCTCATAGCCTGCCTGCTTGGATTTGGGTGGGTGCTGATCCAGTCGCGCCTGGAAGAATACGACCTGGTAATACGACTTCCCGCATACCATGAGTATATGCTGCGGATACCTCGCTTTGTGCCAAATGTGGGAAAGCGTAAGGTGGACTAGTGAGTGTTTGAGGGCAGGGGGATGGTTACATCCGGACGTGGTTGGATAGTCATAGTCCGGGCCAGCGTATGCGCGACATTTTTTAATATCCGGCCAGTTTGGTCCCGGCAGCTCGGGAGAAGCTCGGATACTGGCACGGCAACGTGAACCTGCTGCCAGATTTCAGAATCGATGACCTGTCCATCAAACAGAATGATATCCAAATCAATTGTGCGCGAGGCATTCTTGTCATCCGAGCGTACCCGGCCCATGCTTGCTTCCAAAGGACGCAGGATCCGATCTCGCAGGTTTTGCCGATCCAATTCGGTGGATACCAGCACTGCCATATTGAGATAATTTGGATAACAGCAGTCTGCTGAGGGTGTTTCATAAACAGATGAAACCCGCACTATGGTCAGCTTTGCCTGAAGCAAGGAGACTGCCCGGGGAATGTTAATTTCAGGCTCAATATTCGAGCCAAGCAGAAGGCAAGCTTGATGCTTAAGAATCATCATATCTCTAGGCTACACCAGATGGCGACCGCCGTCAAGGTGGATGATCTCGCCCGTGACGTAAGCAGGACCGGCTAAGAGAAAGACCAGGGCCTGACCCACTTCAGCTAAATCAGCCCACCTGCCAGCGGGGACGTTTTTAAGGATATTGGACGGTGCTTCGCCTTCACTGGGGGGTAACACCGCACCCAAGGCCAGGCCATTGACGCTGATGCGCGGTGCAAGCGATACCGCCAGCGCCTGGGTAAGAGCCGCCAGGGCAGCCTTGCTGATCGTATAAGGCAGGTGGTCCGCTGTAGGGCGTAAGGCGCGCCAATCCAGGAGATTGACGATACGCCCCCAGCCATCCGGGTACAGCTGCTCGGCAAAGGCCTGACTGAGCAGGAAGGGGGCGGTGAGGTTGACCATCAGGTGATGATTCCATTCTTCCAGATGGGTAGTCTGCCAATTCAAGCTGCCGAAAATAGCCGCATTGTTAACCAAACCATACAGGGTCCCAAATTCTTGGGTCCGCCGGACCAGATCTCTCACCTGGGTCGGATCATTCAGGTCGGCCTGGAGCAGGTGGGCTTTCTGTCCTATTGCCGTGATTTCGTCAAGCAGGCTTTCAGCCTGGGCCTTAGAATGCTGGTAGTGAATGACCAGGTCACCCCCATTACGGGCAGCGGTGAGCGCCAGCTCGCGTCCCACCCGTTTGGCGGCGCCAGTGATCAGGATCAGTTTTCCATCAAGCAGCATATTCCGCCTTCTTTCTAGAGTGCATGCAGGTGCAATGAACAATTATCAACCACCTGACTGCCTCCATAACGATTATATCGGGTTCAGCCTTTGTAGGTCAGCACCCGCCCCCACAGGCTCTTGGTGCCCCAAATGCCAGCCCGCAGAGTTTCCAGCTGGACGATCTGACTGTGATCAACAAACAGGTTGACATCAGCACCGTAATTCTTAATATACCAGGCAAACACTTCTGGGTCGGCAGCCTCAAACATGGGCTTCTCGAGACCGATGGCATTGATGATCTCGGCCACTACATCAGTCCGCCAGGTGGTGACATTCTCAGTGATGCCTTCCGACTCGATCATGATCATATATGCACCGGCATCTACGAAGCGCCTAGCTTGCTGGATGGCCCAACCCGGATCACGGGTGCCTTCCGCTGCCAGCTCGGCGGCGGCTGTGGCTCCACCTGCACCGAATTGGATGCCCACCTCTGGCTTGGCTTTCAAGCCAGCCTTCTGCACCTTGTCCACCAGACGCAGCCAATCGTCGGTGGGTATCGTGATGAAACCGGAAGAAATCTCAATGATATCAAAACCGAGATTCTTACACTCCTGGATATACTGGTCGACCGCTTGAGGACCTAAGGTGAGAACGTGCTCGATGAAGCCTCCCGTTGAAACCAGCACGTCGTAGCGATGGCACAGGTCCAAAAGCTCCTTAACGGCTGGACGCGGCATGAGGCTGAAAGAACCCCCGGCAAATTTCAACACATCCACGTATTCGCCCATGGTCTCCAGGATATCCTCCAGGTAGCGTTTGCCCATGGGAGTGTAATATGGCCCACGGATCTCTGTGATTCCCTGGCGGCGAGGCTTAGGCTGGCGTTCATTAATGCGCAGGAAAGGGAACGCACGCTTATCGATGGGACTTTTATCTGATTTATCCATATTTACTTCCTATCTCTTTAAGTGATCTCCCCCAAGCAGCTGCATGAAATCACGAATTTTAAGGGTTTCCAAATTTAATACAGCTTCTTCAAGCATTTTTTGCATTATTGAGGAGATACGCGAATGGGTTAATCCCTCAAATTTATTCACCGCTGTGTGCCAATGCATGGGGCGGGTGAGAAAGCCCTCGTAATCACGCTTCTCATTGATCAATTGGATACCATCCTGCAGAGTGATGGTGATGCGGCAGGGCATTTCGTGAGGAAAACGCTGGCTAAAATCGGAGCGGGGGCAGATCACCACCTTGCGTAACAAGGATTGCACATCCTCCTTCTGGATACGAGCGGGACGATACTGGTCCGGTAGCACCTGGTCATCCAGCAAGGCGACTGCTACGATATACGGCAGGCTGTGGTCGGCCTCTTCCTTGGTGCGCACGGTGTACTTCTCTCCTTCTTCACCACCGCCGATGATATTGTAGGCAACCTCAAAGGTCTCGATATCGATCGCCTGTATGCTATGTGGATTGAGCTGATGCTCGTGTTTGAGCTCAAGCACGCCTTCCACCGTAGCCTGGGAATGAATCTCAGCGTTATACCGTTTAACGATGGTCTCGGTGATCTTTTCCAGGTTCTCCCTCGGCCAATCCAATGAGAAATGACCCGCAATAGCATCCATGAAACCCTTGTTGCCTTCAAAGACCTCCCCGGGGCCGGTGATACCCCGCATGGCCAGGAAGGCGGCGTGGACGGCGGCCATGGCTGTATTGGGATAAGCCAGGCCTTTCCAATTGGAGAGTAGCCCGGTGCGGGTGACGCGCAAGGCATTATTCGCCGTACCAGCGATGGCGATCGCATTCGCCGTTTTGGCTTCATCCAGGTTGAGGGCACGGGCGACCCCGGCAGCCAGGGCATAAGCGCCTTGAGTCGTGTGGTCGAATCCACGGGCACGCACTGGGGCGACTTCGCTCAGGCGACAATGCACCTGATAGGCAACCGCCAGGGCAGTGAGCAGGTCACGGCCTGAACCACCTGCGTATTCACAGGCAGCCAGCACCGCAGCCAGGTTATCACTGGGATGGCAGGTCTCGCCCCGGGCCAGAAAGCTATCGTTGAAATCAAGGTAACGCACCAGGGCGCTGTTGTAAAACGCAGCCCGGTCGGGGGCAGTGCCCTCGCCACCGATCTGGGTGCAGAGTGGGTTGCCCCCAAACTCGGCGTTCTGGAGGGCGAGGGTATTAATCACACCAGCATCCAGGGCGGCAATGGCGCACCCGAGCGAGTCGAGCACACGGACCTTCGCCTGAGCCCTGGCAGCTTCGGAGAGCTGATCATAGGTAGCGTGCACGACAAACGAGGCCAGCTCATTGACCATTGCCATGAGACACTCTCCTGCCTAGATGCGGCCTCGGAGGCTGGCAGTCGTGAACGGCCCCGGCTCGGCAATCAGGTCCCGCGCCTTGGGGATTGAATCCCATACATTCCACAGAAGCACACCGCGCACCCAGCCATGGTCAAGGTAGTAAACGACACCTTTCTTGTACTCTTCCTTCCAATCCACGAAGGTCTCGAAGCGAGAGTCAAGCTCACCGACGGCTTCGTAACCCAGCTCAAACAGGTCCGAATAGAAAAAGGACAGGTGATGGTAAGGCTCTGCAGCACCGACCATGTTACGCCCAACCTGCTTACCCATCGTGTTGGCATTATCTTCATGCTCAATGCGCAGGCGCTTCCCCAGGGTGGGATTGGCAAATTCGGCCACATCTCCAGCAGCGAAGATATCAGGCTGGCTGGTTTGCAATGTGTCATTTACCACGATACCATTAGCAACCTGCAAACCGGCTGCCTGGGCCAGCTCGATATTGGGTTGAATGCCAATTCCGGCAACCAGGGCGTCCACCTGGAGCTGCCGGCCGTCATCCGTGAAGAGCTGGTAGCCACCATCCTGCTTCTGCACATTGACCAACTTGGTTTGAGTCAGTACTTCTACACCTTTGGCTCGAAAATAGGAATTGAGATAATCAGCCAGTAGGGCCGGATAGATGCGACCGCCAATACCGGCTTCAGGAAATAGCATGGTCACCTTTTTACCATTCATCGCCAAGGCTGCCGCAATCTCCGAGCCGATGAACCCACCGCCGACTACTCCGAAATGCTCTTTCTGGCTGGATAGCTCACGCAGTTTTTGGTAATCTTCAAGACTGCGATAATAGATGATGCCTTCATCACCGAAAGGCAGTTTGCGAGGAGTGCCGCCAGTGGCAAGGAGTAGTTTTTCGTAGCTGTATTCGTCCCCACGGTCATCGCGAACTGTCTTCGCCTGTGGGTCGATGGACTGCACTGTCCGTCCCAGATGCAAGTCGACGGTGAACTGCTCGGTCCTACGCCAGATACTGTCCAACGATTTACCTTTCCATAGAGCTTTGGTGAGGGGCGGGCGATTATATGGTGGATTGGAGTCACTACCGATGATGGCAATCGTGCCATCCTTGTCCAGCTCGCGAATTCCCCGTACGGCTGCATCAGCCGTCATGCCTGCACCGATAATCAAGTATTTGTAGGCTGCCATTTATTCCTCCCATGGGTACATTTACTTGCCTTCACTCATATTATTCTTCTTGCAATAATATGATAAAATCGATTATATATCGCATTACGATGTAAGTCAATCTCAAGAGCTCTACGCTCGACATTTTATATAAAATATTAATACAGGCGCCTTCATATGACAGATTTTTCAACTTTTTCAAAGGAAGACTACCAGACCCTGGCTGAGTTTCGCTACGCACTGCGCTTTTTTTTGCGTTTCAGCGAGAGTGCTGCTCGGTCAGCCGGGCTGACGCTGCAACAACACCAGGCAATGCTGTTCATCATCGGCTATCCTGGTCGTGAACAGGTTACCATTAGCGAGCTGGCGGAGAGGCTGCAAATCCGACACCATAGCGCGGTTGGGCTGGTGGATCGATTGGAAGATCAAGGTCTGGTGAAAAGGGTTCAAAACCAGGAAGACCGACGTCAGGTGTTCATTAGGCTGAGCGATAAAGGGGTTGGCGTATTAACCAGCCTGACGAATATACACCGCGAAGAGCTGCGCCACCTGGGGCCACAGCTTTGCAGCATGCTAGAGCAGATTACCAGCCTGACAGGGGGAATTTGATCAGCGGCTGGCTTTCACCTGGGTAAGGGCCAGGACTGAGAACAGGAACAACAACCCATAGATGGTGAAGAGCAGCACATAACCGAACCCGGCCAGGTGAGGCACCTGAGCCGTGACAAAGTCGGCGATCGGGCCACCAATGTAGGCACCCACGGCCCCGGCTCCGGCCCCGGCCAGGTTGGAGATGCCCAGGTACCGCCCGGCTTCTTCTCGGGGCACCAGGAGCGTCCCCAATGCCCAATTAGCTGAGTAAAAGAAACCCGCCCCAATGCCAATCAGGCAACCACCCACATAGATGGCAGGCAAACTGGGAATGCTTAGGGCTATTAAAGTGCCAGCCACAGCGACCAAGCCGGCGACCGCTACCATGCGTTTCTCACCGAAGCGGTCCGTCAGCCAACCGGCTGGGAGAGTGGAGAGCAGGATAAACAGACCTACGAACAGGAGCAGCTTACTGGCAGGGCCAGCCGCAGCTGCATGCTCGTAACCCAAACGACCCTGGAGAAAATACACTGCAAACGTGGATAAATTGACAATGCCCACCAGGAAAGCCAACCTATTGACCACCCACCAGGTAAATGAGGGATTGCGCTGGGCTGATTCCCCCAGGCTGATGCGCACGCTGAGCCATACCCCCAAGGCGACAGCCACCAACATGCCTCCCAGCCCAACGATACCCATGATGGTGAAAATCTGCGCCGGAGACGTGATGTCGCTGATCAGCTGGCTGACCAGATTGACGGCATACCCACAACCAACGATAATCAGGGCGAATACCAGGGTCATCCCCAACAAACGGAGAAAAGGTGACCATTCGATGGCAGTGAGAGTCTGTTTTAGAGGATTCTCGTGTACCAGCATGGTCAGTAACATGGTGATGATCAGAGAGGCCAGGACGATGGCGAGCGCAGCCCAATACTGCTCATGACTGACCAGCTTACCAATCACAAGGGCGACCACGATTAATGGTAGTGGTATCTCAAAGAGAGCTTTTACCCCCGAGAAGCGGCCGCGTTTATCCTCCGGCACCAGATCTGGAATGATGCCCTGCTCACCTGCCTGAGCGGTGTTGGAAGAAAGCTGCAACATAATGACGACTACGAATAACACCCAAAAACCGGAGATGCCTTGCAACCCAGCAGTGAACCCGACAAGGATGAGAAATATGCTGCTCATCACACTCCCTGCTGCGATGAAGGGACGGCGCTTGCCCCAAGGAAGGATACTCCGGTCTGACAGCAACCCCATCAATGCCTGGGCCAGTAATGCCACCATCAGGCTGGCCAGACGCAAGCGACCCAGGTATGTTCCTTTCTGCGCTTCACCCACAAATTGTTCAACGAGCAGCGGAGTGATCAACCCCATGGTCTGCCAGATAATCTGTATGCCAAAAAAGAAAACGTTGAAGGTGATGTAGTCATACCAGCGGAATATTTGGGTCATATCTGGCACCTTTGGAAAAAGTGATGGGTGAAATACACCATAAAAGCGTCAGCTCAGCACACGCTGCAGAAAATAGATGGTCAGGCTGGCAGCCAGGTCGCGCTCACGGTCCAGGATGACGCAGTGAGTAGAATGCTCGAGCCAGTGCAGCTGTTTGACTGGCGAGCTGACCTGGGCGTAGATGAGCTGTGGGGATTGAGCAGCGACCGTTGGGTCAAGCCTGCCTTGCATGATCAAGATCGGCTGGGTGATAGCAGCCAGCTCGGTATGAACGACCTTTTGCAGGTGCCTGAGCTGAACGGCGGCTTTCAAGGGCTGGACGGCATAGCCCTGCCATGGGTTATCATCCATGGCAGGCGGTTTGGGAATCGATGTGATGAACGGAGCGCACAGGGTAAGCAGGAAGACCTTAAGCGGGCTCAGTTTAAGGCACAGGGCAGGGGCATAGCACAAAACAGCCGCGACTTCAGGATGATTCACCGCCAGGTGTAAAACCAGCAAAGCTCCAGCAGATTCGCCCCCGATGACCACTCTCTGACATTTGTCAGCGAGCTGCAGGTAGGCTTCATCGAGAGCCGCGTACCAATCCTGCCAGGAGTAACGATTGCAGTCCTGTGGGGTAGTTCCATGGCCTGGCAACAGCGGACCGGCCACAGAATAGCCCTGGGTATGAAGGGAGCCTGCCAGCAGGCGTACTTCGGCGGTAGTGGCGGTGAGGCCGTGGCAAAGCAGCACCCCAGTGGAACCGGCCTGCCAATAAAACGCTGAGCCATCGAGCTGAGGGTTGCGGAGGACAGATGGAATGGCCATGGATAGGGAAGTGCTCGGTGATTATTATCGAAATAGAAGGAAAAGAAAAGCCAGGATAACGATCAGCAGGACCAATCCTGTGGCCATCAGCAGGACCATCTTCACCATATCCTGGGGCTTGGCACCACTGACTTTACCGGTTTGACCATTGACATACAAACGATAGCGTTTGCCTTGATAGGCATAATTGCCGATGAAGAGGGGTAATAGGGCTAGCTTGTAGGTAAGCCCACTCCATTTGCCCGCCCCGGTGGAGAAATTCCGCTTGGCTTGCTGCGGGTCTACTTCACTGGCCAGGGTGCGTTTAACCTTTTTGATCACAATTTCGCGTGCCTGAAGTGAAGCATCCGCCAGGGGATGATCGTATGTGAGAGCTACCCAACCAGGGAGAAAATCGGGTGAAAATTCCACCATTTCATCCAGGTTAAATGGCTGTATCGCAGCGATATCAACAGAAGATAGCTTACGTAACCCAGGCACAAGGACATTCTTGAACATCTCGAATTTGGAGCCACTCCGGGTTTCCCATTTGGGCAGCTTGCTGGTACCCTCATTCGCATCATAAAACCAGGGCACCTCAAGCGTGCCATCAAAAATCCAGAAGGGATAGTAAGCCGGGTGAAGCTGCATGCCCGCGTGTTGGGTGGCAAGATCATCCGGGGCAAAAAAACCCTTCCCAAGCCAGGCCTTAACACTGTTCCCAGCCGCCTGAGCATCCATCTTAAATAAACCGATCACCTGGGGATCCACCAGCTCCATCAAGGATTGCGAAGCCACAAAGCGGTTCGAAGCACAGTAAGGGCAGCTATCGGTAGTCTGGCCAGGTGGAAGGATGATAATCGCCCCACACTGCTCGCAGGTGATGCGCGACTGGTTCTCAGCCCAACGGTGGGCACGGCCAGTTGGTAGGGTCATGTCCAGCACCTGGTCGGAACTCTCGTCGATCACATGCTGGTCCACCTTGCCGGTAAACCCACAGAACTGGCATACCAGGGTGGTTTCCTGGATATCAAAGGTAATTGAAGCACCACAGTTTGGACACAGGTAGGTCTTGATGACAGCTTCTTGAGCGGCAGGTTCTTCCTGTGGGGAATAGGAAGCCCCTTCAGGCATCAGCTGGCTCTCATCCAACGTCTGGTTAACCAGCATCAAACCGCGCTTGGCGGTGGCATTGGATGGATCGGCAGCCACCGCCCGTTCCAGGTAAGTCCGCCGCTCCTGCAGGTCTTGTGTGGTCGCTGACAGCCAGATCCAGATGCGCGGGTCAGTAGAGTTAATCAGAGCAGCCTGCTCGAGTAAACTCCTGGCCAACGACAGGTTGCCATTCTTTACGGCAGTAATACCCTCTTGAATATGCTGCTCAAGTTCTCGGGCTTCAATTGAGCTGGAATCGTCAGTAAATGCGGGTGGGTGCATTATTAAATTATATATCGGAATTCAACTGGAGGGTTAATGAACGCGGTTTTGAAATGCAGCGGTTCGATCAGTCTTGATGGACGAAAAAACCACTTAAGGCATGGCGGATGGGAGGCAAGCGCAGGACCAGCAAGAAGATGATCACGATCATCCAGATATAAGGTTCAACCACACCCTGCTTGACCACCCATAGATAATGCAAAGCCGCCAGTATGTCGATGCCGTATACCAGGCTATGCAGGCGTTTCCAGTTTTTACCCATCCGTTTTGGCCAGGGCGGGAAGGAGGTAATAGCCAGGGGAATCAAGAACAAACCGGCGATTAAACCGACAAAGGCGTAAGGCCGGGTTAGTTCGTGAACAATCAGCTGAAAATCGAAACCGTAATCCAGGCTGACGAAAATGGCAAAATGGAGACAAACGTAGAGGAAGGCATAATCTCCCAAGGTCCGGCGGACCCGCAGGGCGGGGGAGAAGCCAAAGATGGTGTTCAAGGGCGTACAAGCCAGGCTTAACACCAGCAAGACCAAGGCGATCTTACCGGTGCGCAGGATGGCCGCGCGAATGGGATCGGCGGTTAAATTACCCTGTGCAGCGTCAACAAGTAGCCAGGGGATAGGCAGCAGGCAGGCGACATGCACGAGCAAAGGAAACCAGTGATCGAAAAACCTGTTCTTGAAGTTCAATAATTTATCTTTAAGTCCATCCCTGAATAAAGGTTTGCCACCTGGTCTTCGTAGCCATTGAACATCAAGGTATTTATCCGGCCTACCTCGCCAATCCGGCGCTCCGTGGCCTGTGACCAGCGGGGATGGTCAACATTGGGATTCACATTGGCATAAAAACCATATTCCGTGGAGTCAGCCAGGTTCCACAGTGTGGTCGGTTGGGAATCAACCAGCTCGATCTTGACGATGGCTTTGATGCTCTTGAAGCCATATTTCCAGGGGACCACCAGGCGCAAAGGCGCACCATCCTGCTTGGGCAAGGATCCACCGTACATCCCCGTGACCATCAAGGTCAGGTCATGCATGGCTTCATCCATCCGTAACCCCTCCGTGTAAGGCCAGGGCAGGAAATTGCTACCCTGGAGTGGCATATCCTTGGGATCGTAGATGGAAGTGAATTTCACAAATGCTGCTTTAGAAGTGGGCTGGACATCCTCCAGCAAGCGATGCAACGGAAAGCCAATCCAGGGGATAACCATCGACCAGGCTTCCACACAGCGTAAGCGATAAACCCTCTCTTCTGGGGAAAACTTCTGCAGGTCATCGATGGTATAGGTTTTGGGATTGTTGACCAGGCCGGTTACCTCGATGCTCCATGGGGAGATAGGGAAGGTGGAGACCAGATCTGCTACCGCTAATTTATCGGTGGAGAATTCATAATAGTTATTGTAATGGGCGATATCTTCATAGGAGGTAAGCGACGCTCCCAGCTCGTCAGTCGTAGGCCCAGAATAGTTAACCGTGGGTTCAGCGGTGACAGGCAGATTGCCTCCACAGGCCGCCAATGCCAGGGCGCTTGCCAGGGTGAGGCCAGTACCTCCGATAAACTGGCGCCGTGAGAGGTAAAGGCGTTTGGGAGTAATCTCTGAGGGATCGATCTTTTGCATTCCTTGTCTCCTTGAGCAACGAGTAAGATAATTTTACCCAATCCCCAGTTGATTTTCGTAAACAAAAGATTAGGGGTAATTAAGGACACAAATCCGCAACCAGGAGATGCGGCTTGCGTAGATCATAGTGAAGAAGGAGACACTTATGATTGACCCAAAGAAAAGCCCCTGCCTGCTGCGGCCATTTATCTGGCTGTGGAATTTTATTGCTTGGATAGTTGGTTTGACCGGCAGACTGCTGGCAGTCATCCTGGGGGCAGTGATCATGATTCTGGGCATCCTGCTAACCATCACCGTGGTAGGAGGGATCATCGGCGTCCCCCTCATCGTCCTGGGCTTGTTGCTCGTCATCCGAGGATTGTGGTAGGACAACAGATTGACCACAGAGACGAAGACTAGCGAGCGCTAGAAACGATCAGGCTCTTCCAGATTGGAAGAGCCTGATCGCTTGTTATAAGCCATACAGGGATCAAGTGTAATCGACATTGATTGATGTGCGGCTGGTCAACCGGCTTTCATGCTCAACAGCTTCAAGGAGATCGGTCGCACCAAATTCGTTAGCTGGTGCAAGTGAAGTGCCATTTCTACCGTCCTCGAAGTGCATGATCGCGGGAACAAACAGGCTGCCGATGCCCATGACGGTAGTGACTACCCCGCCAATAATAAACCAGGTTTGCACACCCAGTTTATCTGAGATGGGACCGGCAATCATCAATCCAAGGGGAGACATGGCAGCCGCCATGGTGCTGATCAGGGTGAACACCCTGCCTTGCATTTCGGGAGCGACGGCAGCTTGCACGGCAGCCATCAGCGGACCATTGACGATCGGGTTAACGAAACCCAAGAAGAACATGGTGGCAACCGCCAGGGTGAAGGCAGTGGAAGGTAACAAACCCATGACCAGGCAGCCCACTCCGGTGCCCAGTAGACCCAACATACAGGTCATTATTCGACGCTTGAAACCGCCCCAGGCGCTGAGCAGCAAACCACCAACGATGAAACCGATGCCCATAAAGGATTCGAGGCTGGCTAGCTGGATGGCTTGCCCGTGGTAGTGCTTGGTGACCAGTATCGGGAGCAGCGAAAAAGCTGGAGTAAGCAGGAAATTGATCACAGTGGCCATGACTCCGATCAACATCAGTCCAGGCCAGCCCCAGACATATCGGAAACCTGCCTTAAAATCCTGCCAGTAGCTGGATCTCCCATTGGCCTCAGGCGCTAAATCATTACGTTCTGGTTGAGGGATTTGGAAAAACAACAGAGGAATGACTGCCAGCATGGCGGTGAATACATCAATGGCAAGGATACCCTGCATGGGCAGCACTGCCAGGAGCAACGCTCCCAGGGGGGCAGAGGCAATGCTCATTCCCCCTTGCAGCATCTGGTTAAGGCCCTGGATGCGGGTGAGATGCTCCTTGGGCACCATGAGGGTGGTGGAAGCCTGCATGGCAGGCCAGTGAAAACCACCACACACTGAGCGGATAAATAGCAGGATGTAGACCTGCCAGATCTGTACATGACCAAGCGCAAAGAGCACAGCAAGGCCAACCGTGGCCAACGCAATTAAACTATCGGCCAGGATCATGATCAGGCGGCGATTCCACCTATCCACAAGGGTACCCGTAAAGGGACCGAGGACGACCTGGGGGATCAGGCCAACCAGGGAGGCAGTCGCGAGAATGGTGGCTGAGCCAGTCGTCTGAGTGAGCCACCAGATGACAGCAAAGGAAACCAGCTGGCTGCCAAACAGGGAAAACGCCTGGCCCGTCCAAATGGTGAAGAAACGAGGCGCCCAGCGTTCTTGTTTTTCGAGAGCAGGATTGGCATTCATGGTAGTTACCTCAAAAACGATACTTACACAAGTATATTCAAATTATACATATAAATATTTAATTGTCAATAGATATTTTTGAATATTATTAATTTTCATATTAATTTATTCAAAGTGTATTTATTCTATCCTTGCGCAAGGCACTAATCATACACCAAGAAGCGATGTTTATCAACCTCGGGTATAATCACTTCGGATATTTATAGCCTGATCGTGGAGGATGTTGAGATGGTTATGCCGGTAATGCAATATGCCCCTGAAACCTGCGCCTGGTGCAACGGCACTGGAAAATTCGGGCAATATGGAGATGTATGCCTGGTGTGTAATGGTCAGGGCAGTGTGCTGGTAGCCCAACCTTCCCGGCAATGCCCGCATTGTTCAGGCACCGGCACGCAGATGGCGGGTGAATATCAGGACAGGTGCAAGATCTGTGGAGGGGCAGGCTGGTCGCACGTCTTTAAAAATCCTTCATCCATCCGTTAAGGGGCAGCATGAGGCTCGAGAATAAGATTGCCCTGGTCACCGGGGGAACCTCGGGGATCGGTAAAACTACAGTCGAATTATTCTGCAACGAGGGGGCAAAAGTGGCCTTTACCGGACGGCGGAAAGAGCTGGGTGAGCGGGTAGCCGAGCAGACCGGGGCCTTCTTTATCCAGGCTGACCACCGACAAATGCAAGGCTGCCAGCAGGCGGTGCAAGCCACCATGGAAAAATTCGGGCGAATCGACATCTTATTCAATAACGCCGGAATTGTGGTCAGCGGTACAGCTGAAACAACCAGTGACAAGGATTGGGAGGATACCCTCCTGCTCAATGTGACCGCCGTCTGGCGGATGTCAAAGCTGGTGATCCCGATCATGCGCCAGCAAGGCGGGGGAGTGATCATCAACAACGCCTCGGATTGGGCTTTTATCGGAGCGCCAGCGGTGGTGGCGTATTGCACCTCCAAGGGAGCTGTGGTGCAAATGACGCGCGCCATGGCCATCGACCATGCGAGCGAGAACATCCGCATCAATGCCGTATGCCCGGGCGATACATTCGTGGAGCGATGGATGAATGAAGGCTACTACAGGGCGTCAGGAGCGGTTAGTGAGCAGGAAGCCAGGAAGAGCGACCTGCCCATGGGGCGGGTGGCTGATACGCTCGAGATCGCCAAAGCGGTTCTGTTCTTGGCTTCGGATGATTCAAGTTTTGTGACTGGCACGGCGCTGCTGGTGGACGGGGGCAGTACAGCCCGGTAAACGATTTTTAGCTTTTCTTTTCCAATATGGAATACAGCATCACCCCGGTGGCCACAGCCAGGTTCAAGGAAGTCACCCGACCCTGCATGGGGATTTTGAGCATATGATCGCAAATTGAAGCCTGTGAAGGTTTCAACCCCTCCCGCTCACTACCCATCAAGAGTATAAGAGATATCGAAATGGGTTCGATTTGACGGTAATCAGCAGTAGCATGAACCGAGGTGCCGTAGATCGAATAGCAGTGTGACTTTGCCCAGCCTGTAAAATCTGAAAACCTGGCGATGATGGGCGGGTACCAGAAGATCGAGCCCATGCTGGCGCGTACACTGCTTGGGTGATATGGATCGGTGCAGTATTGGTCATGCTCTGGATCGTCCAACAGCAACAAACCACTGGCACCTACGGCATCAATGGTGCGCAGGATGGCCCCGATATTACCCGGATCCTGCGGGGCAACCAGGGCTACACCCCATGGGAAATTCAGCTCAGAGAGATCATCCAGGGATAATTTAGGCTTATGCACAACCGCCATGATGCCTTGTGGGTTGTCTTTACCCGCCAGGCTGCTAAAGGTATCCCTATCAACAGCCAAACACGGGATCCCGTGCTGGGATTGATCCTGGATCAGCCGGGATCCAAACTCACTGTTTAGCAGGTCAGGTGCGTAGCAGATATATTCTACCGTTGCGCCTGCATCTACGGCTTCACCGGCGTGGCGAATGCCTTCGGCAACAAAAAGCCCGGTTTGCTCACGTTCCTTGCGGTGAGCCAACAATTGCCGAACCTGCTTAATTTTCGGGTTGTTTCGGCTGGTGAGAATCGTCATTCTGGTTCAGCGGGATCCAGGTCAGTACCGAGGTACCCTTGCCAGGTTCAGAATTTACCTCAATGTCACCCCCCATTTTACGGGCGCGGGTACGCATATTAGCCAGGCCATGACCCAGCACCAGGCGCGTTTTGGTTAAGTCAAATCCCACACCATCATCGGTCACTTCCATCAGCACCCTGCCAGGTGCCGTCCACAGGTTTATCTTAGCCTGATGAGCCTGGGCGTGCTTGGCGATATTGGCGAGTGCCTCCTGGGAAATGTGGAACAAGGCTGTAGATATGGTGGTTGGAAGGATCATAGTGCCGCTATCCGGCCCGCTGAACGAAATTTCCAGCTCGGTATTTGCCCGGGTTTCGTCAATTAGACGCTGCAGGCTGTCAACCAGGTTCTCACCCCGGAACTGTCGCGGCCTCAAATCCATGATATAGGTACGGATATCGCGGATGGTGCTGTTCAGCCCATCAATGGCCTGTTCAAGCTTCATCAATGCCTTGTTGGGATTGGTTTCAACTTCCATGCGGGCATAATCCAACGCCAACCCAACAGCATAGATGGACTGGATGATGCCATCGTGCAGGTCCATGCCAATGCGCTCCCGTTCCTCCAGCACGGCAAGCCTGCGCCCTTGTTGGTTCAGGCGAGCATTTTCGATGGCAGTGCCAGCCCAAACACCTATGGAGGTGAGCAGGTTAATCTCACGGGGCTCAAGAGGCTGTAGCTTGCGCGTGGCAATGCCCATGACGCCGACAACATTGGCGCGCGACACCAGCGGGATGCAAGCAAGGCACTGGAAACCAGCATTGACCACCTGCTTGCGCAGGAAGCGCACATCCTGGCGCAACGAACTGGTAACAAGAGGCTTCGCACTCTCGGCTACAAGCCCAACAAAACCTTCACCTACCCTGAACTGGTCCTTAGTCCAGAAGGCATCGCCAGCTTCGCCGCGGTGGATGGCCATCCGCAGGGATAATCCATCTTCCTCGGTCAGGAATATCTCGCCCGCCTCGACCCCCAGGTAGGACATGACATGCTCGAGTGTCTTTTCAAGGATGACATCGATCTCGGGGGTGCCTGCGAGCATCTCCCCAATGTCATTGAGCAGCTTGAGGTCCCGGTTGCGCTGCAAGAGTGTATCATCCCGCTGCTCCAATTCGCGGAACATGCGAGCGTTGACGATGGCTACGGCTGCATAGGCAGCCAACATCTCAATCACGCGCTCATCATCACGCGTGAATTCACTGTAATCTTCCTTATCGGTCAGATAGATCTGGCCTAAGAGCTGGCCACCGGACAGGATGGGCACACCCAGGAAGGAGGTCATGGCTGGGTGGTAAGGCGGAAAGCCGACACTGCGTTGATCATGGGAGATATCGGCAACCCGAATAGTGCGCTGCTCCTTGGCAATGGCGCCAATCAAGCCCAACCCAATTGGCGGGTGGTCCATCTGCCGCATCTCTTCCGAAGTCATACCGACCGGTATGAAATGGACCAGCTTCCCCTGGTCATCCAACACACCTAAGGCGGCATAGCGTGCTCCAGCCTGCTCACGGGCTAGCTGGGCGATACGCTCCAACACCACTTCAAGGGATAAATCACTGACCAGCTCAAGGCTGGCGCGATGTAAAGCCACCAAGCGAGCTTCAATTTGCTCACGAGTTAACAAGACCATCTAAGGAACCTCACCACGCAGGTATTTTACCTTAATTGGTGATGTTTGACTAATATTGCCTATGACATTAGTCACCCAGCAGCAATAAAAGGTAGGATCGCAGTAAAATATCCGGGGAGGTGCGCATGACAAACCACGTATTGGTCTTTAAAAGCAGCCCAAGGGTGAAGGGAAATAGCAGCCTGCTAGCTGAAAAAGCAGCCGAAGGCGCTAAGGATGCTGGGGGCCTGGTAGAGAGCTTCTCGCTACATCAGCTGGATATCCGCCCATGTGATGCCTGTGACATCTGCCAGGAGACGGGGGTGTGCGTGCTCAAGGATGATATGCAAGAGCTCTATCCCAAGCTGCGGGCTGCCCAGGCGATCCTGATTGCCAGCCCAGTGTACTGGTTCACGCTGAGCGCCCAGGCAAAGCTATTCATTGACCGCTGGTACGCACTCGAATCGCCCCAGGGAAGTGCACTGAAAGGGAAAAAATTCGGATTGATCCTGACTTACGGTGACAGCGACCCCTACACCTCCGGTGGAATCAATGCCATCCGCACATTCCAGGATATGATGCGTTATATCAAGTCAGACGTGGTAGGGATCGTTTATGGAACGGCCAATAAAGAGGCTGAGATCCTGAACCAGCCCAAGCTCTTGGAAAAAGCTTACAAGCTGGGTGAAAAACTCGCCACGGCTGGCTGAACCCCACCAAGGTTTTCTTCTCTAATAATTGGCACGCAGCCGTGATGTTTATACCATTGCGGCTTGGTTCAGCATCGAAAATCGCAGCCGTGGGTGAACATTTATCCAGGGGGATAAGTAATTCTAGTGTACCGATCCACCAGACCGCGTACCAGTGGGAGGCTGCATTTCATGAATGATACTGGCAAAATGGACAGTGCGGAAGTTGCATTAAGCAAACTAGAAGCCGGGCAGGTGCTTGATGTCGCCACCGGGAACGGGGGCTTCATCACCTTCCTGTTGGACAATATCAAGAGCTTTACGGAAATCACGGGGATCGATCTGAACGAACGGCCCCTTGATGCAGCGCGCAAGGTATTCCTGCAAGGGAATATCCGCTTGCTTAGGATGGATGCGAATCAGATGGAATTCATGGATGGCGTTTTTGATACGGTGTGCATTGCCAACTCGCTGCACCACCTGGAAAATCCGGATCAGGTGCTTGCGGAAATGTGGAGAGTTTGTAAAACAGACGGGACCCTGCTCATCTGCGAAATGTACCGGGACGGGCAGACGAAAACACAGCAAACGCACGTTGACCTGCATCACTGGTGGGCAGCAGTGGACAGGGCGGACGGGATACATCACCTTGAAACGTACACGCGCCAGGAAATCCTGGACATCACCCAAAAACTGGGCTTGAAAGCCATGGAATACTTTGACATGAAAGACCTGGAGGCAGATCCAAAAGAGCCCGAGTTGGTGAAAGATTTGGATGGGATCATAGACCGTTACCTCCAACGAGCTCAAGGATCGAGCGGTGAAGCACAATTAATCGAACGGGGTGAGGAGCTACGCAGGCGGGTGCACGCGACAGGGTTTCATGGAGCAACAAGCCTGCTGGTAATAGGCAGGAAATAGCTCGCAATGCAAATCTGGGATATGGATATATTCACTCGCTTAAGCGGCTGGTGGATATACAATCATGACAGAAATTCGCACCACTTAATAAATTCATAATAACCTGATATCTTTCTTTGAAATGGATGGACACACATTCACAGGCTAGTTACAATCACCTCTGGCTGTGAAGGGACGTGCTAAATGGAAAATCTGATCTACGTAATTTATCTCGGCAGGGGTGATGCAGATAAAGACTCCCTGAGATTGGCGAGCAGCATACGGGCTTTCGCTGGCGGGCTAAGCGCCAATCCGATCTGGATGCTTACCCAGCGTGCTGAAGACGATCTCAGCCTGGCGATGCGGCAGGAATTGCGCGACTTGAATACCAGGCTGGTGACCATTGAGATGGATGAGGCTGGTGCTAGGTTCCCATTCGCGGCCTATGTGCAGGTAGCCGGGCAAGCAGAAGCCTTGGCAGAGGGGCAAAGCAGATTACTGGTCATGCTGGCCTCTGAAACACTGGTCCTACAACCACCACAGGTTTTCTTGCTCGAAGCGGGCAAGGTGCTGGGAGGCTGCCCCGTCCACCTGAAACTGCTGGGATCCGGGGTGCATGAGCCTGTGGATGATTTCTGGCGTGCCATCTACAAATATTGCAAAGTCGGTGTGGATCAAATTTTTGCGATGACCAGTGTGGTGGATGAGCAGCCAATACGGGCTTATTTCAACGCCGGATTGTTGGTTGTCCGACCGGAGGGCGGTATCCTGCGCAGGTGGTGGGAAGATTTCCAAGCAGTTTATCAACTACCTGAATTCAAGGAGATTTATCAATCAAGTGAACTGTATAACATCTTCATGCACCAGGCAGTCCTGGCGGGCAGCATACTAGCTACCATAAAGCCTGGGGAATTCCAGCTGTTCCCCCCAGGGATCAACTACCCACTACACCTGCACGATAAGGTGGATACCAGGTGGAGACCGACGAATCTGAATGAACTGGTCACCTGCAGGTATGAAAATTTCGGTGAATTTTTCACCGACCCAGACCTTGACCAAAAGATCAGGATCGATGCACCTTTGAAAGACTGGCTGAACAGCCAGCTTGAGCAATAAATGTTCGATCGATCGTGCCAGGAAGATAGGCATGAGTGATAACCAGCTTGCCAATTACTCAATCCGAGAGATGCATGAGGCCGATTTAGACTTCGCAGCAGAATGCACGGCCAATGAAGGCTGGCTGAGCGAGGACCGCACCACGCTGGAAGGCTCCATCAAATTTGACCCACACGGATGTTTTATCGCTGAGCAGAACAATCGGCCAGCAGGGATGTGTATCGCCACCCAGTATGGCAAGAGCGGTTTTATCGGTGAGCTAATCGTGCATAGCGATCAGCGCGGTAAAAACCTGGGGGCAAGGCTCTTAAAGCAATCCATCGCCTATTTGAAAGAAGGCCAGGCAGAAACGATCTACCTGGATGGGGTTTTGAAAGCGGTGCCATTATACGAGTGGCACGGCTTTCGTAAAGTTTGCCGCTCTTGGAGATTTTCTGCAAACCTGGATGGAAGGTCGAGCAGGAATGTACGCCCGATGAAAGTTGCTGATCTGGAGCAGGTCTGTGAATTGGACATGGCAGCGTTCGGGGCAGACCGTAGCTTCTTTATCAGACGCCGCCTGGAAATCTACCCAGAGTTGAGTTATGTGATGGAAGAAAATGAGAAGATTAATGGTTACATCACAGGCCGGGGTTATCCTGAACGGCTTTATGCCGGTCCATGGATAGTGGAAGAAAAGATCGAGAATCCTCAGGACCTGCTGCTCAGCTTGGCCTTGCAGGCAAGAGGCAGGCCAATCAGCGTTGGAGTCCTGGACGTCAACCTGAAAGCTTGTGCACTGGTAAGGTCGCTGGGATTTGAAGCGCGGGATGACAGCCCCTGGCGCATGTCACTTGGATGGCCCGATGACCTGGGGACCTCGCCCACCTGCTTTGCGATCGGTTCAGCCGCCAAAGGTTGATACACCAAAGTACCTTGGTTAAATAGTAGGTGACCACGAATAATTGTGGCCACCTCGAATCAATCTTGTCTCGCCCTTGGAGGAAGGCGAATGAGACCTATGAGTTGATTAGCGGGGATTGGTAAGTCGCGGCTGATGTTTAAACGGCTGCTTGACGGACTCTACATGATCCTGCAGCTCATTCAGGCTGTACTTGAACTGAGAGTTCGCCAATGCCTGGATAACCACAGTGCCGGGTTTCGTTACCCAAAAATTCTTACCGGCTTCGATAACATAGTCTTTCAAGTCGTCTTCCTGGGTGACCCACAGGGAGCCACTGAGGCAGCTAATCATATCACCGCGTCGATTGCCCTCGATGGACCAGGTCTTGAACTTGGGCAGGGTAACATCGGTGTAGGTATGCAAGTTTTGTTTCGTGTTTAACATGGTACTCTCTCCTTATCGTCTTTCAATGCCTATTTTATGCAGAACAAAATAAAATAACAGATGCAAGGAAATACAATTGTAACCATAACAGTTTTGGGGTTCATAAACTGTACTGCTTATAAGTTATAATAACTGTACTGGCAGGAGGTGGAACATGGGCGATGAGACAAACCAGGAGGGTTATTTATATGAACAAGTGGCGAACGAGCTGGCGCAGCTGATCAGGCTGGGTACCTTTCGCCCAGGCGAACGTATCCCGTCTGTCAGGCAGCTCAGCCGGCAACGCAAGATCAGCATCACCACCGTGCTGCAGGCCTACATGCTGCTGGAAGATCAGGGGTTGATCGAAACCCGACCCCAATCGGGATACTACGTGCGCTCCAGGTTGCCCGAGGAATTGCCTGAGCCGGAAACCTCCAACCCGGTGCAGGACCCCACCCTGGTGAGCGTACGCGAGCTGGTGATGATGGTGCTTAAAGATTCCGTCAACCCCAACCTTATCCAGCTGGGGGCGGCCATCCCCAACACTGAAGTGGTGATCCCTCATAAGCTAAACCAGATCATGGCCAAGCTGCCACGCCAGGTGGAAAGTCAATATAATACTTACGACATCCCACCTGGGAATGAGGCTTTACGCATCCAGATTGCCCAACGTATGGTAGGAATCGGCTGCAACCTGACTCAGGCGGATGTGGTGACCACCTCCGGCTGTCTGGAAGCCTTCACGCTCAGCCTGCGGGCGGTGTGCAACCCGGGTGATACTGTGGCAATCGAGAGCCCAATGTATTTTGGAGTGCTGCAGGTGCTAGAGTCTTTAAAACTAAGGGCATTGGAAATCCCTACCCACCCGCGGGATGGTATCAGCCTGTCAGCCCTTCGCTTCGCCCTGGAGCATAATTCAATCCAGGCATGCCTGGTGCTCTCGAATTTTAACAACCCGCTCGGAAGCTGCATCCCCGATGAAAACAAGCAGCAGCTGGTGGAGTTATTACATCACCATGATGTGCCGCTCATCGAAGGGGACGTGTGTGGAGAGCTGTACTTCTCGGGAGTGCGACCGAGTGTATGCAAAGCTTACGACCGCAAGGGGCTTGTCCTGCTTTGCTCTTCATTCTCTAAGGATTTAGTGCCTGGCTACAGGGTAGGTTATGTCGCACCAGGCAGGTTCAAGTCGACGATCGAGTGGTTGAAATACACCACCAATGTGGCTACCTCCACTCTTCCGCAGGTGGCAATCGCCAAATTCCTAGAGTCAGGCGGCTACGAGCGCCACTTGCGCAGCATCCGCAGGCTGTATGCCGGGTTCATGTCGCAGCTCTCGCAAGCGGTGTTACGCTATTTTCCGGAGGGTACACGCGTTACCCGCCCGAACGGGGGGATCGTGCTGTGGGTGCAGATGCCCGATTATGCGGATTCGCTCGAGCTGTACAAGCAAGCCCTGCAGGTCGATATCACCCTGGCCCCAGGGTACATGTTTTCTGCTACGGAGCAGTACCGTAACTTCATCCGCTTGAACGCCGCTTGGTGGACCTATGAGACCGACCGGGCGATGCGCCGGTTAGGTGAATTGGTGGCAGAGCAAGGGGATCAGCGGAAGATAAACTAACCCCAGAGGCATACAGATGAACGCAGATGAGACCGTGTTTAGATTTCTTTCCATTTCATAGGTGTGCTGAGGGATGATGGAAATGGTAAATAGTATTCACGTGGGCGTGTAAGTAGTAAACACTCAGCTCGTTGAGATGTCTCGTTTACCCAAAGCGAGATTCTATTTTATTGATGCCGGAAAATCGTCCACGAATGAGCTCACAAATTCGCGAATAGTAGATTAATTGCCATACGAATAACTAGAAATTTAAATCAAAGGATTGGTTAAAGATAAACCCAGGATACATAGATCATTTGCTACAGAGATTAAGGCAGGCGGGCTTCGGGAAGGATGGGTTCGAACAGCTCGACCGGATTTCCGGATGGATCTTCCAGCAGAACCTGCTTACCACCCGTGCCAATCACGATGTCACCGCGGAAGCGCACTCCTTTTTCGCGCAAATTCTCAACCAGTGCTGCCAGGTCATTGACCTCGATCGAGAAGCGGTTCCAGCCACCTGGTGCCTGTTGCGTGCCATCGGGCATGGGGGCACCGCCGCCACTCCCCGGTGTATTAGGCACGTTGAGTGCCAGCCGCAAGTCACCACGGGTGAGCATCGCAAAACCAGGCGAAGGGTGCATGACCAGCTCAAAACCGAGCAGCTTCGCATAAAAGTCAATCGCTACAGCAGTATCTGTGACAATATAACGGACCAGGACTATGATGTCTCCTTTCTAGACCGAACATCCAGGAGCAACAGATTTACAAGCATGCAAATGAGCTGACTGGATCGGTCATCTCCCCACTTCAAGCCATTATTATACCGCCAGTATTGGGTGAAACATCGAGAATAGGCCCAGGGTTATAGCAGCCAGGCTACTTCAATTGCGTGGGTTAACGGGTGCGTGAATCCTGCCAGATGAGCTGCTCGTTCGTCCTCACAGAATAGAAATCGGGGCACTTGCCATCCCCTGTTCCGGTAATCCCACCATCAGGCGCACACAGCACGCTGCCATTGTTATCATAGACCACGCTGAAGATATCACAGCAATGGGCGGGGACGAAGTACACGGGCTGCCCATTGTAATCATAGAGCCAGATGGACAAGGGCGGGTTAGCAACCGGGTCGCTTTGATATTGCTTGATTAACTTATCCACCCAGGCGGGGTTAGCGGTTGAAGTTGGCTGCGAACAGCTCGCTAGCAGAATCATTGCAATAAAAAGTACCAATATATAAGGTCGCATAGATACACCTGAATACATCATCAATGTGTGGCTGAAATCATCATCTCACTCCCCTGACGCATCACCAGGAAATATTGTTCCCCAAAGATGTTCTTTAGGGTGTCCAGAGCACCTGGAAAACGCTATCTTCCACGCTGCTCATTTGATGAGGGGCAAAATCAGGATAGGTTGCAGCGTAGATTGATCCATTCGAAAGGGCAATTAGCAGCGTTTTCCCTTCCACAGGATCCCAAATCAACTCGTCGATCTTACCACCCATGATGGTCCGCCAGTCTTTGCCCGGAACTCGGCTCATTACCCGTCCCTGGAAGTTTTCGATCACCTCCCAGGCTTGATAGCCTTGTTTGGAAATCGCTGGCTTAAAAGATTTATCATATACCGGCGATGCATAATACATCTGCCCATCGACTGAAAACAAGCCTTCGGGATAGGCATCGAAAATCCCGCTTTCTGGCATCCATTCTACTGTCCAGGCTTTGATATCATGAAGCTTGATCGGATCAGCCTGCCCAGACGGAAGAATGAAAACGCCTGCCCCAAGTGAATCCGGGCATCCCACGTCACTTGAGAACAAGATTGCCCCATTCACCGGAGAGCGAGCAATGTAGTGGTAAAAACTGGCCTCCATCAATTGGGAAACTTCCCCGGATATGATATCAACGGTGTGCAGGTTCTCGGAGGAGCACTCACCGGAATCATATGTGATGTAATGGGTGTCGTCCTCCCAGCCCAGGAAATGCGGGTTGCTGCCCTTATTCACAGGCAGGGTGATGATCTCACCATCGCTAGCACGCACAGCCCAAACCCCATCGAGGTAGTTGGCACCGCCAATGGCACCCCCGAAAGGCGGCCGCCAGCTCACACCAAAATGCAGGATATATTGCCCATCCGGTGACCAGACCGGTAATACCGCCTGTGCTGGGCCCGAAGTGAGCTGAGTGATTTTCTTTGTTACGGTATCGTATAAGTATAAATCGGAGGTGGGCCCTTCGATGGCACCAGTGAATGCCAGAAAACGACCATCAGGAGGCTGCCAGGCGATGCTCCCATAGTCGCGGATAGCATATAAGGCGAAAGAGTTAGGGCTGATGGGATCATAAATCCCCTCGGACGCATCTAGCAAGTGGACAATGGTCTCGCTTTCCCCACTGGGGATTTCTACCATAACCAGGTCCAGTCCTCCCTCATTGTTGACCACCATAGCCAGGCGGTCTCCGTTGGGCGAGACCATCGGGTGCAGGTCGAGGTTGCTGGTCATATCGTAATCTAGCAAACGTGTGGCGAAGCTGCCATCTGGATTGGTGATCCATATACCACTGTGGGCAGCGAACATGACATACGGACCGCTGGGGTTCAACCCTTGAGGCGCAGGCGTATCAGTCGGGGTAGGAGACGCGGATGTCTCTGTAGCTGTGGGCAGGATAGGCGTTTCGGTAATGGCAACCTGCGTTGCGGTTAGGGCTGGCTTGGTTGGCAGCACTTGCTCTCGCGTTACAGGCCCTGGGGTAGCGTTCGCGATAGCTGTCGTCGGTTGCATCTTGCAGGCGGAGAGCACAAGCAGGATAAACATCAGCATCGTAATAATTTTACACTTATACATATACATCCTCCCATTGGTGCATCGCCAGGAATCCATGGTATAAGAGCCGCTTCAGCGTGATCATCCCACAGCCATCCGAGCTCCAGCTAGCTGAGCAGCAAATACAGGATATTCGGCCTATCCTTCTATAGTTTTTTCACCAAGTAATAGCGCTGATGGCCCGGTGGAAAATCTTCCAGTGTGCCAAACACCTGGTAGCCATTTTTCTTGTAAAATTCAGGAGCTTGAAAGCTAAATGTGTCGAGGTAAGCGTGGGTAGCACCGCGCTTACGCCCTTCCTCCTCTGCGGCGCGCAGCAGCTGCCAGCCAAAACCTTGTCCTCGCAGTGCTTCCGGGAGCCACATGAGGTTAATAAATAACCAATCCCAGTGGGTCTCGCCAATCACCCCTCCCAGGATCGTTTGGTCAGGCCCAAACAAGGCGAAACATAATGACCTCCCGTGACCGTTTCCAGCTTCTTGGTTGTTATAGTTGGCGAGGCCCCCGCCGATAATTTCCCAGGCGGGCTCTTGAAGGTATTCAATGCGATATTCATCATCCATGTAGACACATCCTATTATCTTGAAGAATTAGCCAGCAAAGAAAATCGGTTGAGGAAAAATTATTTTACGGACTAAGGTTTTTCTGTCATTGATTTTACAGCGGATATACTAAAATGATAATGTAATTCACCATATCACGCGGCATGAAAACCGAGAAGCAGAAACGCGTGCCAAAAATATTTATTGGGCTAAACAGCAAGGGTCAAAATCATCCCGATCGATGATTTTGATAGTTTTTGCCAGAATGGTAAGATAGACTCATTCTGATAGGTAAAAAAATGCCAACATCCAAAAAAAGTTCACGCATTCCTGGTTTTTATAACATGAGCCTGGAGCAACGTCTGGCTGAGCTCGCCCGGAATGGGGATCTCAACAATGAAGACCTCGCCATACTTAGCGGGCAGGCAGGCTTGAAGGTGGAGCAAGCCGACCACATGATCGAAAACGTGGTAGGCATCCACGCGCTGCCATTGGGGATTGCGCTTAATTTCATTGTCAATGGGCGGGAGGTGCTGGTGCCCATGGCGATCGAGGAGCCATCGGTGGTAGCGGGGGCGTCGTTCATGGCGAAATTGGCACGCGCAGGAGGTGGCTTCGCTGCCCAGGCCGACCCACCGGAGATGATCGGCCAGGTGCAGCTGATCTGCCTCACTGACCTGGCAGCTGCCAGAGAGGCCATCCTGGAGCAAAAAGCACACCTGCTGGCAGAGCTTACCGAGCTCGACCCAGTAATCAAGCGCCTGGGGGGTGGGCCGCGCGACCTGGAAGTGAGAACCATCGATAATTCAGCCATCGGGGCGTTCCTGTTAGTGCACCTCATCTACGATGTGCGCGATGCCATGGGCGCCAATGCGGTCAATACGGCAGTAGAGAGCCTGGCGCCACAGCTGGAAAATATCACCGGCGGCAAAGCCCACCTGCGTATCCTGTCCAACCTGGCAGATCACCGTCTGGCACGCGCCAGCTGCACCATCCCACTCAATGAGCTGGCTTTCGATGGCTATCCCGCCGAAGAAGTGCGCGATGGCGTCATTTCGGCCTGGGCTTTTGCCCAGGCAGACCCTTACAGGGCAGCCACGCATAACAAGGGCATCATGAACGGGATCGATCCGGTCGTGATTGCCACAGGCAACGATTGGCGTGCCATTGAAGCGGGGGCGCATGCCTATGCGGCTCGCTTTGGCCGTTATACCTCGCTGTCCACCTGGGGGCAGGACAGGGATGGCAACCTGACCGGCAGCCTGGAAATGCCTTTGGCAGTCGGCATCGTGGGCGGGGCAACCCGGGTGCATCCCGTGGCGCGTGTCGCGCTGAAACTTATGGGTGTAAAAACTGCGACGGAATTAGCTGAGATCATTGCTTCCGTGGGGCTAGCCCAAAACCTGGCTGCCCTGCGCGCACTGTCTACGGAGGGCATCCAGCGCGGGCACATGGGACTGCATGCCCGCCAGGTGGCCATTGCAGCGGGTGCACAGGGTGAGCAGGTCGAACGGCTGGCTGCCCAGATGGTGGCTGAAAAGACCGTCCGCATTGACCGGGCGAGCCAAATCCTGACAGAGTGGAACGAGAAGACATAAACGATCTCGATAGGTCATTTGGTGATGAATAAATATTTACCCTGGGTGTGTTTGGTAATGGCTTTTTGTGGAGGCGTCTTCGCTGGCTGGGTGGATTTCAACAACGACGAACCCCTGGCGACCGTGATGGTGATCCTGGTGGTGACCTTCCTGCTGGGAATGCTCCTGCCCAAAAAAAGCCTGGCTATGGGCAGTGATGGTTGCGGTGTGCGTTCCAGGGGTATACCTGTTCGCCCGCAGCCAGGGTTACCAACCCATCAGCCCGCCCAGCCCGGGATGGTACGCTTCGCTGTTGGCCATTATCCCTGCCCTGATGGGTGCTTACGCAGGTGCCATTGGGCGGGCGATCCTTAACCAGACCCTGGCAAAACATGAGCCTGGTCAGAAATGATATACTTCATTGCTAAAATGTGAATGCCACGCTCCGTGAAGGCACCGCAACACAGAAATACCACCCATGGAGCAGGTGACGAGAAAGAAGCAAACGATATGGACCTGACACAATCAAATTTACGACCCAGACTGTTGAAACCCAACCTCCCGGTGGGGATCATCGGCTATGGAGCCTATGTACCGCGTTACCGGCTACCGGCAAAAGAAGTCGCTCGCATCTGGACGGATGGAGCGGGTGGCCTACCCATCAAGGAGAAAGCGGTGCCCGGGCTGGATGAAGATGTGGCTACCATGTCTATTGAAGCGGCGCGCAACGCCATGTCACGCGCCGGCATTCACCCGGAGGATATCCGAGCAGTGTGGGTGGGATCGGAATCGCACCCTTATGCGGTCAAACCCACCTCGACCCTCGTAGCCGAGGCTATTGGGGCAGTACCCTATGTGCAGGCAGCCGATTGGGAGTTTGCCTGCAAGGCTGGCACGGAAGCCATGGTGGCGGCGATCGGTTTTGTGGGCAGCGGGATGGCCCACTATGCCATGGCGATCGGGATGGACACAGCCCAGGGCCGCCCAGGCGATGCGCTTGAATATACCGCCGGCGCGGGTGGAGCAGCCTATCTGCTCAGCCCGGCCGAAGAAGCCCTGGCAATATTTGAAGGCTCATATTCCTATGTGACCGATACCCCTGACTTTTGGCGTAGGGAATATCAAAGATACCCCGAGCATGGACAGCGTTTCACCGGTGAGCCGGCTTACTTCAAGCATATCGTTGAAGCTGCCCAGGCATTGATGGAAGGCACCAATACCACCGCCAAGGACTACACCTGGGCAGTTTTCCACCAGCCTAATGCCAAATTTCCGCAGCGCGTGGCTGCCCAGCTGGGGTTCACCAAGGAACAGATCACCCCAGGGCTGCTGGTACCGGTGATCGGTAACACCTATGCCGGGGCAGCCTTGATCGGCCTGACGGGTATCCTGGATGTGGCTGAGCCGGGAGACCGTATCCTGATGGTTTCCTTTGGTTCGGGAGCCGGCTCCGATGCGTTTGCCATCCGGGTGACCGAGGCGATTCGCGAGCGGCGCGATCGAGCCCCAAAGACCCAGGACTATATCGCCAGGCGCACCGAGATCGACTACGGTACATACGTGCGCTACCGCGGCAAGCTGGCCATGAAATAACCGGGGGGAAGCAACCATGAGTGATGTTGTCATTGTGGGTCTCGGCCAGACGGATGTTGGAGAGCATTACGGTATCTCCTTGCGTGACCTGGCCTTATTAGCCATTGAACCGGCTCTGCAGGATGCAGGAGGTCTGAAACCCGATATCCTCTTCGTGGGGAACATGATCGCTCCGGCTGCCTCCCATCAGGCACACTTGGGTGCGCTGATCTCCGATTACAGTGGGCTGGAAGGAATTGAAGCTTCTACTATTGAAGCAGGAGGTGCCTCGGGCGGCGCGGCCTTGCGCATGGGTTACCTGGCAGTAAAGTCGGGGGAAGCCAAGGCGGCCTTGGTGCTGGGCCTTGAAAAGACTACCGACCAGCTTGGCCCAGGGGCTGAGAGTATGCAGACCCTGGGTGAAGACAGCGATTACGAAGCGGTGCAGGGGTTGACCCCCAATGCCCAGGCAGCCCTGTTGATGAGGCGCTACATGCACCAGTATGGCGTCGAGCACGAAGCCTTCGCGGGCTTCCCCATCCTGGCACATGCCAACGCCATGACCAACCCGCACGCCATGTATCACAACCGGGTGACCAAGGAAGCCTACCAGAATGCCGACCCGCTCAGTGATCCCCTGACCTTATTCGACACCGCCCCGGTGGCAGATGGCGCGGCGGCAGTGTTACTGACCTTACCCGAGCTCTTGCCAACCGGCTATGCGCAACCCCTGGTACGTATCACTGGCTCCAGCCTGGTCACCGACCGATTAGCCATCCATGATCGACCCGACCCGCTGGCATTCGATGCCGCCCAGCGCTCGGTGGAACGCGCCTGCCGGCAGGCCGGCATCCTGCCAACCGATGTGGACTTGTTTGAGCTGTATGACTCTTATTCGATTTATGCTGCCCTGGCCCTGGAAGCCTCTGGTTTTAGCAAACGCGGCCAGGGCTGGAAGCTGGCGCAGGATGGCGTACTCAGCCGTGATGGTGAGCTACCCATTGCGACCTTTGGAGGGCTGAAGGCGCGTGGCAACCCGGGCGGTGCGACAGGCGTGTACCAGGCCATGGAAGCCACCCTGCAGCTGCGCGGGCAGGCAGGCCTCAACCAGGTAGCTGAGGCCCATAAAGCGCTCATCCAATGCCTGGCTGGACCAGCCTCAACGGCAGTTACGCATGTATTGGAGGCGTTATGAAAGTTGGCTTAGTATTGATCATCGCTGATCGCGATGAGTTAAGAGGTGCCTACAGCTACCAGGAGACGCGCGAATTTGCCCAGCAAGCCGAGGAAGCCGGATTTGACTCGCTCTGGTTATATGACCACATGCTGTATCGGGGTGAAGGCATCCCTACCATCGGTATCTGGGAGTGTTGGAGCTTTTTGGCTGCCCTGGCGGATGCCACGAAAAAAGCTGAGCTTGGTACCCTTGTGACCTGCACATCCTTCCGCAACCCAGCCCTGCTGGCCAAGATGGCAGTTACAGTGGATGAAGTGGCTGGTGGCCGTTTGATCTTGGGGTTGGGGGCAGGATGGAATAAGCCCGAATATGACGCCTTTGGTTGGCCGTATGACCACCGGGTGAGCCGCTTCGAAGAAGCCCTCCAGATCATCCGCCCGCTGATTAAGGAAGGCCGTGTGGACTTTGAAGGCAAGTTCTACCAGGCCCGAGATTGCGAGATCAAGCCACTTGGCCCGCGGCAGGGTGGCATACCGATCATGATCGGCAGCTTTGGTAAGCGCATGCTGAACCTGACGGCCCAGTATGCCGACCTGTGGAACACCGGCTACCTGGGCCAGGTGGAGACGCTCGAGAAACCACTCCAGGAAATGCTGGCTGCCTGCCAGGAAGTGGGGCGTGAACCCTCCACGTTAGGTGTAACCGCCATGCTGGCTGCTTATTTTCCAAAAATGGCTCCCCCTCCAGATGACCTTGACAACCCGCCCCTAAGCGGGTCGCCTACACAGATGGCCAAAGCCATACTGGCGTATGAGCAGGCGGGGGTGGAGCACATCATGTTCCACCTGATCCCTTATAAACCAGCCTCGATTCGAAAATTAACTGAAGCACTGCATATTTACCGCCAGCTAACGAACCTGCAAGGCCAATAAAAGCTAACCTGATAGGAATTGATAGCGACCAATGGCTATATTTATCATCGAAAGCTGATAAATAAGGAGATTTTATTATGGAAATACCCCGCCATTGGCGATTGAAGAAACAACGCTACTCTCTCGTTGGAGAGGTTTGCCCGCACTGTGATGCCAAGCTATTCCCACCGCGCGACATCTGCCCGCATTGCGGCCAGGAAGCCCGCACGGAATACCAATTCAGTGGGAAGGGTGAGGTATTTTCCTACACCACCATTTATGATGCCCCGGCTGGGTACGAGTCGAATGTACCCTACACCGTGGCGCTGGTGAAGCTTGAGGAAGGTCCGATGATTACTGCCCAGCTGACCGACCTGGGTAGCGAGAAAGTAAAGATCGGCATGCCGGTGGAGATGGTGACGCGCAAGCTGCGCTCGGATGGCGACGAGCGGGGAATCATCGTGTATGGGTATAAATTCCGACCTTTAATGCAGTAAGCTGGATAGGAAAATTATTGAGCGCTCTCCGGATGGAGGGCGCTTTTGTTTGCCCTTTAGTAGCCGGGTCATTTTGCCAACCCATTTTTCTTAAATAACATAGAATTATTACTATCTATGCCATTGTGCAGCCAAATGGCTGTATAAAACATGGTTGGGCGGCTGGATTTCGCAGTAATAAAGAACGGAGGCCAAGATG